>ONNE01000221.1 GCA_900319095.1 uncultured Eubacteriales bacterium
AAAGATGGCGATCCAGAAGGCCGGGATGCCGATGCCCGAGGTGGAAAGGACCGTGACGATCTGATCGGTCGCGCTGCCCCTCTTGACTGCGGAAACCGTCCCCGCAAAGACGCCGATGATGATCGCGATCAACAAGGCAGGCACGGTCAAAGAAAGCGTGGCCGCCACCTTGCTAGGGATCATATCTGCAACCTGTTTGTGATAATAGGTCACGGAAACACCGAAATCGCCGTTCAGGAGGTCTCTGATCCAGATGATGTACTGCTGCACCAGAGGCTTGTCTAAATTCAGTTCGGCACGCAATTCAGCGACCTTCTGAGGAGAAGCGCCTTCTCCCAGCATGACAAGGGCAGGGTCTCCCGGCAGTATTCTGATGATCAAAAAAACAAAGACCGTCACCAGAAACACGGTTACGAGTGAGACCAGTATTCGCTTGATTAAATAAGAGCCCAAGGCGATTCTCCTTTCACGTAGTGTAGAAAAGGAGGGGACTGCTATAAAGCAGGCACCATATAGCAGTCCCCATCGCTAAGCGTTGGAATACAGCGGAAACGGATTATTTATCCAGCCAAACGTGGGCAGAACCTTCACCGAACAGACCGGTATCCAGATACGTCCAATCCTTGACATAATCCTGCACGAAACAGATATCGGACAGAGAGAAGATCGGGTACCAGAGCACGTATTTATCCTGCAGCAGGACCTGCGCCTCGCGGATATGCTTCTGCTCGTCCGCGCTGGTGAAGGAGTGTACAGCGCCTTCAACGGCAGCGTCCAGATCGTCAGGATGGAGGAAGCATCCCTTGCCCAGCGCAAGAGCGGTGCTCTCAAGAACAGTCTTGGCATACATGCCCTTGAACTTGGTGGTGACGGCGGGCTCGTAGGTAGCGGTGTGGAGGATCATACCGTAATCCCAGTCGTTGATCTTGTTGACGAATGCGGCGCTCTCCAAACGGTTCAGCTTCACGTTGATGCCGATCTTGGCCAGATAGCCTTGAATGATCGTGCCGAGCTCCAACAGGTTATCGTTGTACTTGAAGGTGATCTGGGTGTCGAAGCCATTCTCATAGCCGGCTTCCTTCAACAGCTCTTTTGCCTTCTCAGGATTGTACTCAAAGCCCTTCACCTCGGGATTGTAGTAGGGGCTGCCGGGCAAGGCCCACTGATTCGTCAGCGTTGCGAAGCCGTAGTTGCACTGCTCGTTGATCGTCTCGGAATCGATGGCGTAGCAGACCGCCTGGCGGACGCGGATGTCATGGAAGGGATCGTCCTCATCCTGGCAGTTGAAGCCAACGACGTAGAGCTGCTCAGACTTGGCATAAGGCTGCCAATGGTAGCCGGCCGCCTTTAGATCGGAAGCGGGCGCAAGCTCGAAGTTTTCGCCGTAAATAACGTCGATCTCTTTGGCTTCGAACGCAGCCTGCGCAACCAGGGACTCATTGTAGATATGGACCTCGACGCCGTCAAGATATACGGGGCCGTTCCAGTAGTTCGGGTTCTTTTCATAGACGATCTTTTCGTCTTCGATCCACTCCTTGAACACAAAGGGCCCGGTGCCCACGGGATGGTTGTAGGTGTAGTCCACACCATAGGTGTCGAACGCCTGCTTGGAATACATCATACCGGCCCGGTTCGTGAGGTTGAACAGCAGCGCGATGTTCTGAGAGCTGAGCTTGAACTCAACGGTATACTTGTCCAGGCAGTTGACTTCCGCCACATTGCCAAGGTACTGCGTGCCATACTTGGAATTATCACGATAGTACTCGATGCACCACTTGATAACTTCGGCGTTGAATTCCGAACCGTCATGGAAGTAAATGCCCTCCTTCGCCTTCATCGTGAGAGTCATGTTCGTTTCGTCCATCTTGTACCAGTCCACGAGGTAGGGCTTGATCTCACCAGTCTGCTGATCATACTCCAGCAAAGACTCCATGCAGAAACTAAGGCTGCAGTTGTCTCTGAGCGCCAGACCGCCGTACCAGGAATAGTCGTTTACGTTCGCAAGCTGAGCGATCTTCAGAACGCCGCCCTCTTTCGGGGTGCCGGCGTTCGGCTGCGACTGCTCCGTCTTGGTT
>ONNE01000220.1 GCA_900319095.1 uncultured Eubacteriales bacterium
CGTAGTGTCTAGTAAATGACTAATGTGAAATGTGTAATGAGTAATTAAACATTTCTCATCTCACATCCCACATTCCACATCGCGGCTCTGCCGCCTAGAATGTCTGCGACAGGTCGAAGGCGAATCGGCCGGAAGCAAAGTGTTCCAGATTCCAGTTGCTCAAATCTTTCTTGAAGGCGTAATCTAGGCGGAATGTAAGGAACTGCCATCGGTAACGGATGCCGAGTCCCAAACTTTCGTCTTCTTCGGCGGCGTACTTGCCGCTTTCGCTGTCGGTTACGCGGGCCCAATCGTAGAACTGCACAATCTGCCAGCGCTGCCAAGACTTCCACGGGAATGTCCAGCGCACTTCTTGGTTGAATCTAAAGTAGAGCGGCGTAAGGCCCGTGTGAATGTCGGTGACGGATTCTTCTTCGCCGGTTTCTTCGTCGCGCACGGTGTAAGTGCTGTCGTAGCTTGCGTAAATACTGCGGAATCGGTAACCGCGCACGGAACGCGTACCGCCCTGGTAAAAGATTCTAGCATCGTCTTCAAGGGCCTTGGCAAAGAATCTACCGACGCTTCCGCTAACGGCTCCGTAAAAAGTCCAGAATAGCGGGTGGTAAAGGTTAATTGTCATTTCGCCATAGGTATAGGGGTCGCCCACCATGCCCGGGTTTTGAAGGTCGGCCTTCCAGTTAGAACCTGCACCGAATGTGGGTGCAAGTCGTATACCCTTTGTCGGGTTGAAGTAGTCGTCGGTGTAGTCAAAGGTGAGCGCCGTTTCGCCTTTCAGTTTGAAGAGCTTGTCTTCGTTCTTGTTCACGTAACGGGTATCGAATGTCCCGCGGAAACGAATGCGCTTGGTAATACCGAAGGTCAAGTCTGCGCGGTTGATGATTTCGTAACGTTCTTCCAAACTGTCGGGGTATGCCGGCGGGTTAATTTTTTCGTGGTTTAACGTGATGCGGTCTTCAAATCGGATTGCCGTCGGAATAAAGCTGAAGGAGGTCCCGAACAAGAGCGGGTTTGCGTAACCGACAGAAGCTTCTTGCTTATGCTGTGCAATTTGGGCACTTGTCGAAAATTCGTGGAAATGCCCAAAGAAGTTCTTGTGCTTTGCTGAGGCGAGCGCTCCGAATCCGTAGATTTCTTCGAAGAAGAATCCGTAGCGGGTTTCTCCGGGCATGCGCTCGGTTACGTTCAGGTAAACGTCCGAAAGGCCGTCTTCCCTGAGCGAATCGCTCATCTTGATTTGCGTAAACAGCTGGGTCGAGAAAAGCTTGTTTCTAAAGGTATAGTACTGGTTACCGTCAATGATTTCGCCTTCGGGAATGCGCCAGAGGTTAGAAAGCCATGCCGTATCCGTAAGGCCCGTTTCCGAAATGACAGCATTCGGGTTACGCCTGTCTTTTGTGCGTCGGCTAGAAGAGGCGATATTTCCCATCATGACTTTTGCGCCTGGGTCAACGGTAATCTGCACCAGAATCTTTTTGTGCGTCGTGTCAATCATTTCGATCGAAGAAAGCGTTGAATGCAGGTAGCCTTCGCGGCGGTAAGCCTTTTGAATGTCTTCCAGGTCTTCGGCAATGTCGTCTTGATTGTAAAGGTGGTCTTGGGCAATATTCAATTTTGTTTCGTCAATTTCGACCCTGCGATCTTCGGGAACTATCAGCTTGACACCGCTAAAACGGTAACGCTCGCCGTCGCGAATGGTAATAAAGTAGCCGCGAATGCTGCTGTCTGCCGAAATGATGTCGCGCTGGATATCCATCGACAAATCGAGACTGTAATAACCGCGAGAATAGTAGAGCGCCTTGATGTTTTCCAGCGAAAGTCGCATCATGAAGTCTTGCTTGGTCGTATCCATCTTGCCGAATTCTTCGGGAATGTCAAGTTGTTCTTCAAGCTGGAAAGTCGAGAAGGCCTTGTTACCCTTGATATTTACGTACCACGGGTGTTTGTCGTCATCGGCGGCTAGGCATACGAAGGCGAATGCTAAAAGAAGGAATAGGATCTTTTTCATTTTGAATCCTCCTTTTGCTTAGAGGGCGATTCTATGGCTTCGCATCGTCCAAGGCCAAGAATACACGGATTCCAGAATCGGTACATATAGTTGATACCGATGTCTTTTTCGAGTCGGTCATTGCTTCCGGCGCCGGTATTGGTCAAGTACTGCTTAGAGGTCAGCATGCCGTTCAAGTACAAAGTCGGCGACAGATGGTTTTCGTGCGAGTAAATTTCTTCTTGGAACACGGGCAACGTGTAGTTGATGCCGAATTGGAACGACTGGTCGTAAGTGGGGCTTACGCTTTGGTCTTGCGTGTAACCAAAGATCAAGCTCAAGTCCTTAACCCAACGGTCCAGCGAAATCGGAATCTTGAAGTAGCTGGAGTCTTTATCGCCGGTGGTATTGTTTTCAAAGAACATCACCTTCATTTCAATATCGCCAATGTAATCGCCGCCCAAGGTCTTGTTCGCTGTAGTCGAAATCACTTTACCGATTGCCTTGCCTGCAAGCTTGTTCCAGTCGGCTTCTTCGCCGTTGTCGTTTGCGATACAACCAAGCAAAATGTTGTAGTAAATCGATGCTGCCGAGGCGTCGGTACCGCAGTTAGACGACGGTACCGCCTGCAAATTCGAAATGGTTCCCTGCAAGTCTAGGTTAATCGGGCATGTTTCTTTATCGGTCTCGTTTGATTCTGCTGAGCAGTAGGGGAGCTCCTGGCTACTGGTCACGTCGACAACGCCCTTTTGCCAGGGAACATCGTTCCAAGAAATCATGAACGAATTCAGGTCGAATTCATAGATATCCTTGACTCCAATAAATCCACTGTTCGTATTCGTTATGTCACCGCGCAATAGCGGGCGAACCGTGTTACCCAAAACCCAGATGTCGACTGTCAGCGGGAATGTTGCAAACGGTGTCACGATAGCGATAGAATCTCGCTGCGAGTCGCTAATGTGCATTGAAAGGTTGATGGGGCTCGAAACTGATATTTTTTCTTCTTGGGCGCCGCTCTTGCGCATCTTGGCGACAAAGTTGTTGAACATGGTCAGGTACTTGTCGAGAGCTGCCGGCGTAATGTCAATATCGAAATCGCGGTAGAACACCATCTTGTCAATCATGATATTTCCGGTAATGGTGCTGTTCTTGATAATGCCTTCTTGGCGGTGCGGAATTGCAAAGCCGATGTTTCCACGGGCAATGGCTTCGGCGTCGCCGTAAATTATGTTGTTGAACTTGTAAGAAATCTTCGGAATGTTTGCCGTCACCAGCAGTTCTTCTTCGCTGTCGGTCATGGTAGAATTGATGTCTTCAAGTACAAGGTAATGCGATTCGGTCTTGATCGAGTAACGGTCGGAATGCACATTGATAGAATCGATCTTCATGCTGTCGAGGTTGAACTGCAGTGTTCCCGAAATGACTTCGTCGTTTTCGTTCTTGGTTCTCGCTTCGTAAATGTTCAAGAGCCCGTTTTCCACATGGCCGCGCATGTAAATCGGGAACTGCACTTTGGTTCTGGGTGGTTCGTAAACGGTCGAATCCAGACTCATGTCCGCGGTAATTCCGGCAAGGCCCTTCCGCAAGTTGGCTGCAATGTCCACATGCAAGTCGGTATTCTTGATTTCGCTGACCGTTCCCGGAATGAACCAGGAACCATTTGCGTCTACAGTGCCTTTGAACAACAGGTCGTTGTCGATAAAGCCTTCTGCCCAAACCGTGCCGCCGTTGTCGCTACCGTGCGAGAAACTGACGTGACGCTTGTCGCTAAACACGTTGTTGATAATCACCTGCGTATTGCCTGTCCAGCCGCCGCCGCCAATGTCCAGGTAAGCGTTCAGTTCGACCTTGTCGTTTTCGGCAAACACGTTCAGTTTTCGAATGTTGAACAGGTCGGGCGGAATCTTTCGGAACTTGATGTCTGCAAAGCTTAAGTTTCCAATGAGCTTGTTACCTTGGTTGTAGGTGAGATCACCATTCAGCATGCCCGAAGTGAGTGTGCTGTCGTTAAAGCTTTCAAGCAGTAGCGGAATACTGAAGTCGTGCGATGAAATGTTGGCGAACAACACTTCTACAGGCAAGAAGGTAGTAGGCTTGAAGTCCGGGTTCGAATCGTTAGGCAACACGAATACGGTCGTTGCGGTCACGGAGTTTCGGTTATGGATTGCCCTGAAGTTGTCAATGAATAGCGTGTCGCCGTTTGCACGAATCGATGTTTCAAGTCCAACTTTGAATGCGTCCAGGTCGCCGTCTACGGACACGTCCATGAATCCGAATTGGTTGTCAAAGTCGTGGTGCCATTCGCCGCTCACCTTTCCTCGAATGTTTCGTCCGAGTTTTATGTCAGAGAACGGAATCGTCTCGAAAACCACCTTGTCGGCCTGAACGTCAAGCGCAATCGAATCTCCGATGTGAACGTATGCGCTTGCGCTGCCGCCGTGTTGCTGCCTTACGTTCCAGGAGGTATGCGGGTGTTCGTCGTTCCACTTGACATCGCCGTCGAAATCGAAAGTTTCGTTCGGAGTGTAAATGACA
>ONNE01000219.1 GCA_900319095.1 uncultured Eubacteriales bacterium
GCAAGGACGGCGGACTTTTTGATTATGTAAATGACCGCCCCTATGCGTCAACGTCATTTATGAGTACGGCTATCGCAAGAGTTTTCGGAACGGCGATGAGTGGAAAATGCGAAAAGCGTCAAACACTTGCCGGCACGCCGCTAAAGCTTACTGCAACGCTTTACTCACTTAAAGACAACGGCGATATAACTCTTGCAAACGAGCTTTTTGAGCCGCTTGGATATACTGTGACTACCGGGCGTACAAGGCTTGATGAGAACTTCCCGATGTGGGGCATCTCACCTTATATCGACCTGACGATAAGCGGAAAAGTACGGCTGTCGGAACTGCTTGGTCATCTGTATGTACTGATACCTGTTTTTGATAAGCAAAAGCATTACTACTTTACCGAGGACGAGATAAAAAAGCTGCTCGACCACGGCGAGGGCTGGCTTGCAAACCACCCGAGCAGAGAGAAGATAGTACGCAGATATTTTACAGCAAGAAAAAGCTATGCAAGAAAGGCGCTTGACATTCTGCTCGCTGACGAAGATAATAATGAGAACGAGAACGAGAAGGCAAAGGAAGAAAAAGAGATACGAACACCACTTAACACTCAGCGTTTAGAGGCAGTTAAAAACGAGGTCATCGCAAGCGTTATAGACCTCGGGTGCGGCGAGTGCAGGCTCACATCAATGCTTTTGAGCGAGCCGCAGATAAAGAAGGTCACTGCCTGCGATGTATCAGTCACCGAGCTTGAAAAGGCGGCAAAGCGTCTGCACCTTGACACTATGAACACTCACCGCAAAAACAAGCTCACGCTTATGCAGGCATCACTCACATATAAAGATAAACGCTTTGAGGGGTTTGACTGCGCCTGCGTTATCGAAGTCATAGAGCATATTGAGCCTGCGAGGATACCTGCGTTTGAGCGTGCGGTGTTTGAATTTGCATCACCTAAAACAGTAATACTCACAACACCAAACAGAGAATACAACAAAAATTACAAGTTCATGCAGGAAAATGCCCTCCGCCACGGCGACCACCGCTTTGAGTGGACAAGGGCGGAGTTTAAGGAATGGACAGAGCATATCTGCAAAAATTTTGGCTACACCTGCGAGATAAGCGGAATTGGCGATGAGGACGAAAGCCTCGGCACACCGACACAGATGGGGGTGTTTATAAGAAATGGATAAGTATAAAATAGAGCTGCCCGAGTTCTGCTTGGTAGCGCTTGTCGGGGCAACATCTTCGGGGAAGAGTACATTTGCGCATAAGCATTTCAGATCCACCGAGGTGCTGTCGTCTGACTTTTTCAGAGGAATGGTCTGCGACGACGAAAACAGCCAGAGCGCATCTGCTGATGCGTTTGAACTGCTTTACTATGCGGCAAACAAGCGCCTTGACAATATGAAGCTGACAGTAATTGATGCTACGAATTTGCAGCCTTCCGCAAGGAAGAGTATATTAGATCTTGCAAAGGAGCAGAATGTCCACACGGCAGCGATAGTTTTAAATATGCCCGAGGAGCTTATGCAGCTAAGAAACAAAGCACGCCCCGACAGAGATCTGCCCGAGCGTGTGATACGTCAGCATTGCCGTGAGGTAAAGCGCAGCATAAGAAATTTAAAGCGTGAGGGCTTTAGATTCGTGTATGTTATAAACTCTCCCGAGCAGCTTGAAAATACTGAGATAGTGCGCACCAAGCTCTGGAACGATAGGCGTGACGAGCATGGACCATTTGACATTATCGGTGACATCCACGGTTGCTGTGATGAGCTGGAGATGCTGCTTGATAAGCTCGGCTATGTAAAAACAAATGGCGTATATTCTCACCCCGAGGGCAGAAAGGCGGCATTCCTCGGCGACTTGTGTGACAGAGGAAACAAAAATGCCGATGTTTTACAGCTTGTAATGGATATGGTCAGATCGGGCGGTGCGATAGCTGTTCCCGGCAACCATGATGTTAAGCTGCTCAAATATCTGCGCGGCAAAAAGTTTTCCATGTCGCACGGCATTGACAAAACGATAGCCGAGATCGAAGACAGAGGTGAGGAGTTCAAAC
>ONNE01000218.1 GCA_900319095.1 uncultured Eubacteriales bacterium
ATTCCTTATTACCTGCCTGTCATACTCGCCATTCGGCAAATAGTCATTTTCAAATACCCGCTTATATTTTTTCTCTGCCGCCTTGTCTGAAACACCGAAGAGAAGAGCTATCTCATCGACCGTAATCCCCTTAAAGTATTTCAAAATGGCTGTCGGCATCAGGAATTCTGCCGCAAAGTAATGTGCCTCGACTTCCAGAACGCCATATTGCTTGAATGTCATTCCGCCTCGGTTCAATGCCGTTTCGCTGAATTCGACAAGGTGACCGAGAATGATATGACCTATCTCATGCATGATCGTCCACGAAATTCTGTCAGGGCTGTTGACCGTGACATCATCATAAACGATGTAATACATTCCTGTTCCTCGCATCCTTATGGTTCGACCTTCCGCCTGCAGTTGACGCAGATGAAATGGATCTTCTGATTTCAGCACTCTTTTTGCCTCCGACCACGGAAGGCACACAACATAATCCTTCAGTTCATTGAGGACGTCGTAAGGAGAAATCGGAAACCTGGTATAGCCGCATTCGAGCAGGAATTTATATGCTGTCTGTGTCACATAATCAAAACGCGGCTTGTCAGGAATCTTTGTCTCTCTTGGCATACTCAATAAACATCTCCACTTGCTTGTAAAGGTCGTCCAGATCTTCGTCCTTCAGGTCTGCATTTCTTGAAAGACCATCTGCTATCTTTTCGACTGTTTCCTGCTGTTTTTTGCTTTTCAGTCCCGGAAATGCCCGCTGGGTAGCAGACATATCATCGCCCGGTGCATATCCGGCAACCCTAAGCAAATCCTCCTGCGGAACATTCAGAGCATCAGCTAAGGCGCATAGAACCTTAAGTGAAGGCATTTTCCTTTCATTCGTTTCTATGCGCTGAACTTCTGTATGGCTAATACCCGTCTTAGTTGCAAGCAAGTTTCGGCTCATGCCTAATTCGGTTCTCTTTGTTTTAATGAATTCGCCCAGTGTCATAATTCCACCTCCACTCATTGACTGTACCCATTGTACCATATCTTGAACCTAAAAGCAAGAGGATTCATAAAAAATTTACACCTAAAGGTGCGAATTTCTATTGACCTTTCGGTGTAAAAGCTGTATAATGAACTTGAACTTATAGGTTCGGCCACTTGATGCCGCCTGAACTACGATGGCGGCTTCTTTTATACCATTAGTTGCACTTATTGGTTCATATCATATTTTTAAGATGAACGCAAGAGTTATTTTTGAAGGAGGTGATGCCTATGAGAATGGAAGAAAGGAGGAGCGGAACGTATGGAAGTTCGCGCAAAGGACGGCAAAGGTCCTCTCTTGTTTGAGTGGGACCCGGAAACGCAGACTGTAGACCTGATCCGCAAGGATATGTACTACAAAATCCAACTCGACAAGCATTCATACTGCGTTCGGGAGGAATGCTCCAAGTACGAATGCAAGAAACAAGAATCCCACAAACAATTGAATAAATAACAACTACTGAATCCTCAGAGCTGCTTGATGGCCAGAAGGATGTTGTATTTCCGTACAGCATCATTCCGGCCGTTTTTGCGTTTTAGCTCTGTGGGATAACGCAAATCGGCTCTGAGGAATTTCACCAGAGATTTCAAAGGAGTCGATTTTATGAAACATTACTTTATCCACCGCAAAGGCAACGATTCGGAGAAGCTGATGAAAACTCCGATGGCACAGCGCAAGACCATCCGCTACTACCGCTACCACGAGGACTGCATCGAGGTGACGGAGATCGAACCGGGCGACGAGGGCGTGACCGAGGAGGATATCCGTCTCTTCTACGCCGCTGAAGACCACGAGGTGTATGAGAACCTTAAAGCCCGCTGTCCGCAGCGCACCGCCGAGGAAAAGGCGCAGATTGCTACGTGGAAAGCCGACTACATCCGTAAGTTCAAGGCGGAACACGGCTACGAGCCGCACCCGGCGGATGTGAACGATGCCGCCGATGAGGTGTTCCCTAAAAACTGGTCTGTCTCGCTTGATGAGATTTTAGACGGTGACGGGGACGATGACAGCGCCGCAGCCGACAAGTCCGCTGTATTGGCGAAAGCATACCGCTCCAACGATTCCGCACTGGGCGCGGTCGAGATGATGGACGAGATTGCATCCACTTGGCCGGAGTCGTGGCAGGAAATCTACGAGCGTGTTCTCAAGAACGGCGAGACCATCGTAAGCCTTGCCCGTGAGCGCGGCGTGACCGAAGGTGCGGTCAGAAAGACGCTTAACAAAATCCGCAAGACGCTCGCCGAGAACCCGGAACTGAGGAAGTTTGTCAGGTTCTTCGATTGAGGGGTACGGATTTGCCCGTTTTGATTTGACGGAGGACTCAGGGGGTAATTCTGCCCTCTGAGTCTTTTGAAGGAGGTAACGCAATGTACGAAGTAGCAAGCAATACACGCAGGGTAAACGGCGTGGATGTGGAGACATGGGAGCGTGAAATCATCGATGCCAACATCCTCTCTGTCGAGGCAGGCACGAACGGCTATCAAGACGGCGACACGGGACACGGCGGCCGCACATACATCCGTATCAGCGATGAGGGCGGCACGGATATCAGCGCAAAGGTGCTGAAGGACAGGTACGGCGACACGTCGGGCATCGAGATTGCCCTCGGCAGCGATGCGGAGCTGTCCACCATTATAGAAGCATTCAAATTTATCACCAAGGTTCTGGAGGAAGGACGGGAGGCGGCTTTATGAAGATATCCTACGGAAATTCCCGCTTTGAGACAAAGTGGAAAAACAGCGAGATCACATGGGAGGATTTCAAGAAGCGTGTATCTTCCACCATCCGTACCACGGAGACCATAGAGGAATACCTCAAGATGACGAAGGCGCAGCAGGCAAACGTCAAGGACAAGGGCGGCTTTGTGGCAGGACACCTCAAAGGCGGCAGACGCAAGAAGAACACCGTCCTCTGCCGCTCGGCTCTTGCCCTTGATATGGACTACGGCACTCCCGGTGTGTGGGATGACATTATCGCAAAACAGCCCTACCTCTGGCACGGCATGGTGGAATTTGTGACGGTCTACAGCAAGGAAGACATCCGTCTGGGAGTTTTCCATGATGCTCTCGTCCGCGACTTCCTGTTCCGTTTTCTTTTTTCTTGGCATACGTTATTCCTTCAATCTTGTTTTTTGTGTATGCTTGCAGTTTTTGACCGCAAAAAAAGCACCTCTTTGGTAAGAGATGCCTTCTTAACATTTTGTTATTTAATTTTACTGCCTCATTTTGAACTTCTTAATTCTTTGTCAGCAATAAGCTCTAATGCTTTAAAATCACAACAGAACTTTATCACTTTACCGCTTTTCATCTGTCTATCATATAACTTATTTGCTTTCTCAATAACTTGGTCTATAATTTTCAAACAGAATGTGTATTCCTTATTCAATAATGCCTTATATTTCTTCATTTCACTTGTATCACTTTCTTCAAGATTGATATTAACCCTTTTATAAACACCATCAATAATCGGAATCATTTTCTTAATATCTAATACTGAAAGAATGTGCTTTACCATATTGGAATCTATTTCCACCCAAATATCATTTTCCCCCATACTGGATTTCTCTGCCATTTCATAAACCAAGTATCGATCTCTATCAACATTCTTCCATTTTTTATGCTTTTCTTTTGCTGAGGATAGCGGGATAACATACTTTTTATTATCATTACTAACCAGTATGCCTATATATGGCTTGCTTTCATATCCTCTGCTTTTATAATATACTTCCGGACAAGCACTATTCAGTTTTTTTATGTAATCCTGCTCAATGTTGATAAAAGTTAATTTCCCATCTAATGCAAACATAATACCGCCTTTTTATCTGTAAAAAAATGTGGGAAGACATTGCTTCCCACTCGTTAATGTTCATCTCTTTACGGACTATATACCGAAGGTTAATGGAGACCTTCTTTAATGTTCATCTCTTTTATGATTCGAAATCATAAGGTTAATGGAGACCTCTCTTTACCATCATAATATAACAATCAACACTCTGTGTCAACTGAATATTACTTTTTTTATTATATCTTTTTGCTATTTTTTTATGTGACTCTCATACTGTTCTCACAAGTTTTTTTACTAAGCTGAATTATAGAATTATTCTGATTGTTATCTATATTTTCCTCAAAAATCCTCTGGCGGTCTCGCCGACTGGTACAGTTTCCGCCGTCCCCCCTCTTTTCTCTCTTCTTTCTGATCAACATTCTGTTCCATCTGCCATCCCATTGCTTTATCCTCCACGGCAGAGCCGGTCTGGGAGACTTCGTATTTTCTGCCCGCCGGACAATAATCCATAATGTCAGCTGCTTCTCCGTATTGCATACGCTGTTCCCTTCATACAGGACGCACCAGAACATTTCTTTACCCAGTCTGTAATCTGATAGGACAGTTTCTTTGTCTCCTCATCCATCTCATAGCGTATATAACCGAGCTGTTTCAAATTCTCCAGCGTATCCAAAGCCTTTTTCCTGCTCTTAGTCTTCAGTATGCTCTTTAATCCCACTACGCCACCGGCCCACATACCCGGTACTACCGTGTTGGTATAGCCACAATAAAGGACACGTCCTTTCCGAAATGCTGCACGCGAAGCAAGTTTCATCCATGCACCCAGTATCCCCCTGCCCTCCGGAAGAATATTCCGTGGCAGTTTTACCCATTCGTAATACCATGCACATTTCATAAAGGCTTACCTCCATGTAACGTAAAAAGGCAGTTCATTTTAGAAACCGCCTTTTCACAATTTTATTATTATCTTTGCTGACTCTCATACCAATCCTTTACAAGAGACTGAATCAGCATAATTTTCTGTCTCATAGTGTAATTTTCTGGAAAATAATCCCTCAAAGTGTCCTCTCTTATTTTTATCTGTTCTCTTTGATTCGGTTTTTCCTCCTCTAAAATGTTGTAGATCTCATCCATATCGAGACCATTTTTCTGACTGAGCCGTTTCATACGGTTGGCTTGCGAAAGAGACGGTGTGCATTGTTCTAAATCCATCACAGCATGAAGTTCATATTGTTCCTCCTCGGTCAAATAGGAAAGTTCCACCCCAATGGTCAATGCAATCCTTTTCTCATCTACCATAGCAAGTATTTTGGGAATCAAATAAGTGAGACGCACAAAACGATAAATCTGCCTGCGGCTTTCTCCTGCCTGTTTTGCCAGCTCATCACCTGATGTTTTCCTAACATAATTCTCTTGATCCTGATTTACTAATTGATATCCCATCTCCGTCTGTCGGATTTCAAGTGATTGAACTTCGACTGTCGGATTCAACCTTCTATGTCCGGCAATCAGCTCATACCCATCTCCGTAAGGATTTTGTCTTGCTATAAGAGGCACAAGCACCCCTTCTCTTTCGATACTTCTCATGAGTTCAAACAGCTCCATGTCTAAATCCACATGAAATGGATGATTTTTAAAGGCATACAGCTTCTCAACTTTAACCTCTATTATTTTTTCCATCGTATCTCTCCTTCCTACTAAATAAAACCTTTGCAACAAAAAAACCGCCCACTCTCACTCTGTGAAAATGAACGGTTTCTCTTAATTAAGTGAAACGACTTGAAAATATTAACAGTACCCTGATATGTTCCCACACACACTATCTGTATTATCCAGCAAATTTTTTTCAAAAAATCCTGCGAATTAGAACTTTTTTTGAGATTTCAGAGCTACTATAAATTGCCGAAAAAGCACATAAAATCGTTGTTTTTCAGTTTTTTATCCGATCTAATCTTATTACCGTCTCGACACCCCTGGTCCATGGAAACATATCCACACACTGAGAGCGGACCGGCCGGTATCCATATTCCAAAAAAGTTTCAAGATCCCTTGCCAGAGAGGTCGGCTTACAGGATATATAGACAATGGTGTTCACACCAAATTCCAGGATCTTTTTCAGTGCCTTCGGATGGACTCCTTCTCTGGGAGGATCCAGTACGATGGCATCCGGAATCTCTTTTAGTTCATCGATCACTTTCAACACATCTCCCGCATGAAAGAAGCACTGATCCAGATGATTCCTCTTTGCGTTTTCTCTGGCTGCCACAACTGCTTCCTCGACAATTTCCACTCCCACAACCTTTTTGGTCACCGGAGCGAGCACCTGCGCAATGGTCCCTGTCCCGCTGTAGAGATCAAAAACAACCTTTCCCTTGATATCGCCTATATATTCTCTGACAAGCTCATACAAGACTTCTGCCCCGGAAGAATTTGTCTGGAAAAATGAAAAGGGAGATATTTTAAACTTTAGTCCCAACAATTCTTCATAAAAGTAATCATGACCATACAGCACGCTTGTGTGATCTGACACCACCACATCCGATAAGCGGTCATTTTCCATATGTAAAATTCCCGCATAACTTCCGGTAAGCGGTAATGCGAGCAGGCGATCCCGGTACTCGCTCAACACGGATTCTTTTGGCCACGACGAGCTTCCATCCTCACCTCTCCAGTCAGAAGTGGTTACCAGACACACAAGAATTTCATTTGTCTTATGTGCCTTTCTTATCATGAGGTGGCGCAAAATCCCGTCGTGTCTCATTTTATGGTAGAATGGCATCTTCTTTTTTTGTTTTTTTTCCAGTGTTTCTTTCAGAATAGCCCGAACATCCCCATCGACAATCTGACAGCCGCACACCGGGACAATATCATAGAAGCTGCCACGTTTATGAAGTCCCAGCGCCAGCGGACCGTCTTTGTATTCATCGCCAAAGGAAAATTCCATTTTGTTGCGGTAACCCCACTCCATCGGACTTGCCAGACACTCTTCCAGAGGGAACTCCGGCATCACATTTTTTAAGAGCGCCTGCACCTGCTCCAGTTTTAGCTTTCTCTGTGTTTCATAATCCATCGTCTGATATGAGCAGCCACCACAACAATCAAAATGCCTGCAGGGAGGAATTTGGTTTTCCATGGGAGATGGTTTTATCACCCCGATCAGATTGCCCTGCGGATTACTCTTTCCCGCTTTTTTTATCTGAAACCGGACTTCCTGCCCCGGCAATGTGTTTTTTACTAAGACAACAGCCTCTTCTTGCTCAAGTTTTACATATCCTTTGTTTGGGAATTTCAGTGTCTCGACCGTTCCCTCGTAGATCTCATTTTTTTTCATTTTTTCTCACTCTCTTTTATCTCTCACATGAAATGGAAAGTTTCTCTTTTGCCTATCATATCACATCGTTTTAAAAACTACAATAAATGTTGATTTACTCTTTTAAATCCGTTATACTAATGATACGAAGCAGTTTCAATAAATCCGTCACACCGATGTGACAGAATGTGAGGTAACCATGGAGCATTCGAACGAAGAGAATATCATGGATATTATCCATAAACTGAATGACATTGACTTTATCAATCCGGAGGACATTCCCGGTATCGATTTGTATATGGATCAGGTGACGACCTTTATGGATGAGCATCTGGCTGCCTGTAAGCGCAGTGAAGACGAAAAGATTCTCACCAAAACCATGATCAATAACTATACGAAAAACGACTTTCTTCCTCCTCCGGTCAAGAAAAAATACTCAAAAGAACATATGTATCTTTTGATCTTTTTGTATTATTTTAAAAATGTCCTGTCGATGACGGATATCCAGAAAATTTTCAAGCCGCTGACCGATATGTTCTACGACGGACGTTCCCGCTCCATTTCAATCGAAGATATCTACACCACAATTTTCAAGATGGAGAGAATCCAGACGGATAATATCACAAAAGACATTCTGCGTCGTTATAAGCACTCACAGAATCTGTTTCCGGATGTCCGGGATGAGGAGGAGTCAGATTTTCTCTCCCATTTTGCTTTTATCTGTCTTTTGAGCTTTGACGCATATCTAAAGAAGCAACTGGTCGAACGGATGATTGATGAGACGCTGTCCGATTTTTCAGATAAACCAACAAACAAATAACGTACCGATATGGCACAGAAATGAGGATATTATGAGCAATCTTTTGACGGGATTAAATGAAATGCAAAAAGAGGCTGTTCTGCACTTTGAGGGGCCTCTTCTTATTCTGGCCGGCGCCGGCTCAGGAAAAACGCGTGTTCTGACCCATCGCATTGCCTATCTGATGGAAGAACACCAGATCAGCCCCTATCATATTCTGGCACTTACCTTTACCAACAAGGCAGCCAATGAGATGCGTGAACGCGTGGATCAAATTGTTGAATTCGGTGCTCAAAACGTCTGGGTAAGCACGTTTCACTCAACTTGTGTGCGAATTCTGAGAAGATTTATTGACGCCCTCGGATATGACCGGAATTTTACCATTTATGACGCAGATGATCAAAAAACTCTCATGAGAGATATCTGTAAATATCTCAATATCGACACAAAGAAATATCGCGAACGCTCATTTTTGAATGCGATATCGTCTGCCAAAAATGAGTTAAAGACACCCGCACAGTTCGCTGATTCCGATACCTCATCCCGTGACCGGGATCTGTATGCCAAGGTATACCGCGAGTACCAAAAACGCCTGAAAAATAATAATGCCCTGGATTTTGATGATTTAATCATGCTCACCGTACAGCTCTTTTCAGAGAATGCAGAAGTACTCTCCTTTTATCAGGAGCGCTTTCAGTTTATTCTCGTCGATGAGTATCAGGATACCAATACGGCCCAGTTTGCCCTTCTAAGCCAGCTCGCCTCAAGATATCAGAATCTTTGTGTGGTCGGAGATGATGACCAGTCAATCTACAAATTTCGCGGAGCGAACATTCAAAATATATTGAATTTTGAAAAAATTTTCCCGGCGACTCACGTCATCCGCTTAGAGCAGAACTATCGTTCCACCGGCAATATTTTGACAGCCGCGAACGAGGTGATCCGTCACAACACAATGCGCAAAGAGAAAGCTCTTTGGACCAAAGCGCCGGAGGGCGAACCCCTCTCCTATGCCCGCTATGATACAGATTATGAGGAGGCTCAGGGAATTGCCGATGACATACTTCGCACCATTCGTGAGACTCAAAAAACCTACTCTGACTTTGCCATCCTCTACCGAACCAATGCTCAGTCCCGAATTTTTGAGGAAAGTCTGGTTCGCGAGGGAATTCCTTACCGGATTGTCGGAGCAATCAACTTCTATGCCAGAAAAGAGATCAAAGATCTGCTCTGCTATCTGAAAACCGTAAATAACAGCGCGGATGATATCTCCATCAAACGGATCATCAACATCCCCAAGAGGGGAATTGGTCAGACTACGATCAATCGCATCACTCAGTATTCCATGGATCAAGAGATTCCATTCTATGATGCCCTGACCCATGCAGATGAGATTCCGGGATGCGAGAGAGCCTCTGCCAAAATCAGTTCTTTTGTGAGCTTCATTGAGTTGCTGCGATCCCGGTTGAGAGAGGACGACTATTCCCTTGAAGACTTAATCCATGAGATCATCGACACGACCGGATACGTGCGCCTGCTTGAAAAGGAAGAGACGGTCGAATCCGAATCGCGCCTTGAAAACATCGGCTCTCTTCTGGATAAAATTGTACAGTTTGAAGATGATTGGCAGGGTGAAGACCGTCCGGGACTCGGAGACTTGTTAGAAGAGATTGCTCTTGTTGCGGATATTGATACCCTCTCCGAGGATGCTGACCAGATTCTTTTGATGACTCTTCACAGTGCCAAGGGACTGGAATTCTCCAACGTATATCTTTGTGGTATGGAAGAGACTATTTTCCCAGGCTCAATCGCCATGTTTGGCGATGACCCGACGGAGATGGAAGAAGAACGACGTCTGTGCTATGTGGGAATTACAAGAGCCAAAGAAAAGCTGACCCTTACCAGTGCTAACCGACGCATGAGAAACGGTGAGATGAATTACAATGCTCCCTCCC
>ONNE01000217.1 GCA_900319095.1 uncultured Eubacteriales bacterium
AAAAACACATATAGACCGTCCGGTTTTTTACCTCATCCAATTTGGCACTGACAACGGCAAGATCCTCGGGATTATCAATTTCACTGCAAAGGCGGTTTTCAACATCCAAAGGAACGATCCTGCACTGATCGGTCACTTCATTCAGGGCATTTTCCGCATAGCAGGATACCTGATCTGACTCACAGAACGATATCATCTGATTCAGCCATATTTTCCAGTCCTCTCTCTTTATGTAATAGAGTGGCTGTGCAGCATATGCCTCATTAAAAAATTCAATTCCGACCTTTTCAATGACTCCATGCCGAATCACGGCTTTGAAATCTTTCTCCGGAAGAGGAAGTGTAGAACTAACCGTCATACAGCTATTCTCACTCGCAAGCAGTTCATCAAAAACTGTATTTTCAAATACCAAATCCCCATGCATGAGTACGATATCATCATCCAGATATTCTCTCGCACAATAAATCGAATAGATATAGTTAGTTTCCCGGTAGCTTGGATTTTTTACAAAGGTAATCTGTATCGGCAGATCCAGACTCTGACAGTAATTTACCAGGACACTGTCAAAAAGTCCCGTCGTCATCACAACCTCATGAATTCCCGCCTCCACAATCTGTCTGAGCTGCCTCGACAAAATCGTCTCCTTTGCCGAAATCTCTGTCATGCACTTGGGATGTTCAGAAGTGAGAACACCCATCCGGCTTCCCATTCCCGAATTTAAAATCAATGCTTTCATTCCTATACCGCCTCTCCTGAAACCTTATTCCTGTCTGTCCTATATTATAAAGATTTAAATGCAAAAAAACAACTAAATCTTACCTATCGCTCTACTCTTCCTGACTGATTTCCATCGGCCAATTTTTCCACTTCCTGTACCGACACCCGGTTAAAGTCCCCTTCTATCGTGTGTTTTAGTGCAGAGGCGGCAGTTGCAAATTCAATGGCATCCTGTCCGTCTTTTCCATTCAAGATCGAATAAATCAACCCCGCTCCAAAGCTGTCTCCTCCTCCAACCCGGTCAATGACCCGTAGCTCATAGTCTCTGGATGTATAGAATTGTTCCTTGTCGTAGAGAATACCTGCCCAGTGGTTGATACTTGCCGAGTAAGAGGTTCTCAGCGTAACCGCCACTTTGTCAAAATCAAATCTCTCTCCCAGCTGTCTGGCAATCTCCTTATATTCTTCTTTATCAATCTTTGCACCACGGATATCCGAGTGCTTGATTTTTATTCCAAAGACATCTTTGGCATCCTCTTCATTTACGATGCAGACATCGACATCCCGGCATAGATCCGACATCACTTGTCCCGCCTTCTTCGTATCCCACAGCTTTCTCCGATAGTTTAGATCGCACGAGATTGTCAAGCCTTTCTTTTTTGCCTGATGACAGGCTTCCCGGCAGATCTGTATCAGATTATCTCCCAGCGCCGGTGTAATCCCCGTAAAATGAAACCACTCTGCCCCATCAAAGATCCGATCCCAATCAAAATCGCGCGGACTCGACTGCTGGATAGCAGAATGATTCCGGTCATAGATACACACACTCGCCCTCTGACTGATTCCCTTTTCCAAAAAATATATGCCCAATCGGTCTCCACCGAATACAATCTCTTTCGTGTCAACACCAAAGCCTCTCAGATTTTGAATCGCTCCCCTGCCGATCGGATTGTCCGGAACTTTTGTGACAAAAGAGACATCAACACCAAAGTTGGCCAACGAAACCGCCACATTGGCTTCTGCACCACCAAATGTAGCTGACATCTGACTGCTCTGAAAAAAACGCTCGTATCCATTTGGCACAAGCCTCAACATTATTTCCCCAAAAGTAACTACTCTGCTCATGATTACCTCCACTTTGTTTCTAGTGTAACACAGATTGACCAAAACATAAACAAAAGATTTGCTCTCGACACGGTTTGATGATAAAATTAAACTACCCATGAATAAAGCAGAGGAGGTTCGTTGTGTTATGAATATCATATTGTTGTCCGGGGGATCCGGCAAACGTCTGTGGCCCTTATCAAACGATGTCCGTTCCAAGCAATTTATCAAGTTATTCCACGATGAGAACGGACATTATGAATCGATGCTGCAACGAGTGTATCATCAGATTCAAAAAGCAGATCCAAAGGCAAACATCGTGATTGCAACATCGAAATCACAAGTCTCATCCATTCACAATCAATTAGATATGGATGTCTCGATCTCCATTGAACCCTGCAGACGGGATACCTTTCCGGCCATCCTCTTATCCACTCTGTATCTCACGGATGTTTTGGGAGTATCACCACAAGAACCGGTCGTTGTCTGTCCGGTGGACCCTTTGGTCGGAGATACCTATTTTACAACCATGCAGACCCTGGCAGAGCAGGCAGGCAAACCGGAATCCCATTTGGTACTCATGGGAATTGAGCCCTCCTATCCGAGCGAAAAATACGGTTATATTATACCGAATAGCAATGATGTGATCAGCTCAGTCAAAACATTCAAAGAAAAGCCCGACCGCGCCAGTGCCGAGAATTATCTCAATCAGGGAGCCCTGTGGAATGCCGGTGTATTTGCCTACCGTCCGGAGTATATCCTGGCGCTTGCACACGAATTACTTGACTTTGTGGATTACTATGATCTGTTCGATCGATATGAGACTCTTGAAAAAATCAGTTTTGACTATGCCGTTGTCGAGAAAGAACCGGTGATTCAGGTTGTTCGCTATCCGGGAGAATGGAAAGATGTCGGCACCTGGAACACTCTCACCGAGGCAATGGATGAGACAATTATTGGCGAGGCAATCATCAGCGATGACTGTGAAAATGTCCATGTCATCAATGAATTGGGAGTGCCAATTGTCGCTATGGGGTTGAAAAATGTTGTCCTTGCTGCCAGTCCCGAAGGCATTCTGGTTTCTGACAAAGATCAATCCGACAAGATTAAGCCCTATGTAGAGAATCTCAATCAAAATATCCGCTTTGCGGACAAATCCTGGGGCAGCTTTCAAGTACTCGCAGTCGACGAAGACAGCATGACCATACGGCTGACGATCAAGCCGGGACATTCTCTCAGTTACCACAGTCATGTACACCGGGACGAGGTCTGGACGATTCTTTCCGGAGAGGGAACGACCGTTGTCGATGATATGGAACAACTCGTCCACGGTGGAGATGTCATCGCCATGCAGGCAGGATGCCGTCACACCATACAGGCAATCACAGAAGTAACATTAATTGAAATTCAACGAGGTGAGGAGATATCTGTTTATGACAAAGAAAAATACAAACTCAAGAGAGCCCTTTCTCCTAAAACCGGTCAGTAAAAACTACCTTTGGGGCGGGCAACGACTCCGGGATGATTTTTCCAAAGAGGGATCTTATCCTCTGGCCGAAACATGGGAATGCTCTACTCATCCGGACGGTGAGAGCCTCGTGGCATCAGGAATGTATACAGGGCAGACACTGTCATCGGTCATACAAAAGCATCCCGAGATTCTCGGCACCCGGATGAGGGAGCAGAGCGAATTTCCGATTTTGATTAAGTTCATAGATGCCAAAGAAAATTTGTCCGTCCAGGTGCACCCGGATGATGAATATGCCCGCCTGCACGAACATGGGCAGAACGGAAAAACCGAGATGTGGTATGTCGTAGATGCCGAAGAGGACGCATCTTTAATCTATGGTCTGCGCCATGATATCACGGCATCGAAGCTAAAAGAAAGCATCAAAACCGGAACTCTGGAACTCTTTCTGCAAAAAGTTCCCATAAGAAAGAATGATGTCTTTTTCCTCAGACCCGGAACTATTCACGCAATCGGTGCCGGTGCGCTGATTGTAGAAGTTCAGCAAAATTCCAATATCACATATCGGCTCTACGACTATGACCGGATCGACCGAAACGGTTCCAAACGCCCCCTTCACATTGACCGGGCATTAGAGGTCGCGACCCTGAATAAAAGCAATCTACCGACACAGCCACTGCGTATTCTTCGCTACCAACCCGGTTATGCCTCTGAATCTCTGTGTCACTGTGCCTATTTTTATGTAGAACGCGTCCTCATCAACACCGAACGCCACCGCTCCATGGTTGCCCTAAAAACCAGCTCTCTGTCCTTTGAGGTACTTGTCTGCATTGAGGGATGCGGATCCGTTTTTTTCCATGAAAAAAAAGATGCCATCCACTTTATCAAAGGTGATAGCATCTTTCTCCCTGCCGACTGCGAATACCGGGTTCACGGAATGTGCCAGCTCATCAAAGTCGGGGTGTGACCCCGGCTGACGGCCACTCACTAGTACAGTCTCTTTTCAACACCCGGTTTTAAATACTTATAAAAACCTTCCAAAACCGCATCTTCAAGGCGTTCTTTTTCTCCTTCACGAACCAGGATATAGTCAAAATATCCCTGTTCAAATGGCAGTTCCGACGTCTCTGCATCCATTTTCAAAATCACTGCTCCCTCTGTGCAGTATCTTAACAGCTCTGAGTTTCTCTCAATCCCGACAACGGATGCATATGGCATATGATAGCGGAGCGCTGAGAGAAAGTCTCCCACCCCGGTACCAATTTCCAAAATACGAAGGCTCTCTTTTTTG
>ONNE01000216.1 GCA_900319095.1 uncultured Eubacteriales bacterium
AATAAAATTGCCATGAAATATAATCTGAAAGTTATAGAGGATTGTGCGCAGTCTACAGGTGCACTTTATCGAGGAAAGAAGACAGGAACACTTGGAGATGTTGGATGCTTTTCGTTCTTTCCAACTAAAAATCTTGGTTGTGCCGGAGATGGTGGCATGATTACGACAGATGATGATTGTATTGCTGAGATAGCAAAGGCAATTCGTATTCATGGTTCGGGAATTAGTGGCATGAGGGCTTTTAATTATTTAAATGGTGCAGATTTAAAAGAAGATAAGGATTATGAATTAGGACAATCAAAATATTATAATTTTTTGATTGGAAGAAATTCAAGATTGGATTCTGTACAGGCAGCGATTTTGTTGAGAAAATTAAAGTATCTACCGAGTTTTAACAAAAGAAGGCGTGAAATAGCGAAATATTATACCAACTCGTTTCAAGGAACGGAATTAGTTACTCCTAAAGAAAAAGTAAACTTAGAGCATTCCTATTCTATTTATTCTTTGCGGCATCCAAACAAAAAGGAAATCATTGCAAAATTAAATGAGTTGGGGATAGGAACCGGACAGTATTATCCGATTCCTTTGCATGAGCAAAAGGTATTTTTGAAACTTGGTTATCGTCATGGTGATTTCCCTGTGACAGAAGAAATTTGTCGTACAATTTTTCAGATTCCAATTTATCCGGAATTGACAAAAGCAGAGAGGGAATATATTGTTGATAATGTGAATAAAAGTTGTTGCAAGAAATAAACAGGAGTTTTGTGTATGGAATTTTCTTATGAAGCATATCGGAATCTCATAGGTCTTCTTGAGGAGAAGAAATATGAATTTTCGAGTTATCATGATTGGAGAGAAAAGAAAAAAGTTGTGATTTTACGGCACGACATTGATAATTCAATTGAAGATGCAGTGAGGTTGTCGGAGATAGAAAAAGAACTCGGGGTGATGTCGACATATTTTGTTCTGCTCCGGACGGATATGTACAATGTGGCATCAAAATATAGTTATAAAATGATTGAGAAGATTGTTGATAATGGTGGCGAAATTGGACTTCATTTTGATGAGAAGAGTTATGATGAAGATGTGGATGTTGTTGAAGCGATTCGGAAAGAAGCAGATATATTGTCGGAGATCATAGGGAGGAAGATAAAGACAGTTTCTATGCAC
Source organism: uncultured Eubacteriales bacterium (assembly GCA_900319095.1). GTDB lineage: Bacteria > Bacillota > Clostridia > Lachnospirales > Lachnospiraceae > Eubacterium_F. The sequence goes on from ONNE01000216.1 coordinate 1,171, forward strand.
CGTCCATCTCCGAAAACATTGGATATGAATTATGAAATTGACAGTATTGTAAATTCATATAGCGACACATACTTTAGAGAGTTTAAATATTTATCGGACTCCAGAATGCACTGGAGGGAAGATATACTTGGGATTATTAATAGTGATGAAAAATATGATAAACTGCATATTTTGACACACGCTTTTTGGTATCATAAGAAAGAATTATCGGCACATGACATAATAAAAAAGGATTTTGCAAGAAGAAGACAGTTTTTGTGGGATGTGTATGATAGTAATGTACGGGATTTATCTGAGATTATAACTCGTGAGGAGCTGATAGAATGAATTCAAAAATAAAAGTTTTGGACATTTTGGAATACCTTGACAATAACAAGATAACATATGAGTATCATGGTAATCCAAATAGCGAAGTGGAGGGATATTCGTCTTTAAACGAGTATAAAAAGGGAACGATTACCTGGATTAAAGAAAAAAAGTATTATCAGAAGCTTCTACAAAAAAGAACAGAAAAGATTCATTTTTCATGTGTCATAACGACAAAAGAAATATGGCAGGAAAATCATTTGGAAAATGCGATTATATGCGATAATATTAAATATGTGTTTTTTGAGATATTAAGGAAATTTTTCTATGAAAATGATATCAGACCAGGATATGGAAAGAATACAGTAATTGGCGAAAATGTTAAGATCGCAGAAAATGTGTCGGTCGGTCACAATTGTGTTATTGGAAATGGAGTGACGATTGAAAAGGGAACCAGAATTTATCATAATGTTATAATTCATGACAATGTGCAAATTGGAGAGGATTGTATAATTAAATCAGGAGCTGTGATTGGAGAAGAAGGATTTGGTTTTAGTGAAAATAACGATAAATACTATCATGTTCCTCATTTTGGCAGAGTTGTAATTGGAAATAGAGTAGAGATAGGATCAAATACTTGTATCGACCGTGGTACGATGGGAGATACTGTCATTGGAGATGGAACAAAAATAGATAATCTGTGTCAGATTTCTCATAATGTCATAATTGGTGAAAATGTTATAATTACCTGTTGTGCAGATATATGTGGGAGCACTGTGATTGAAGATCATGTGTATATTGCTCCGAATGCAAGTATTATCAATCAGATTAAAATTGCTAAAAATTCTTTTGTTGGGATAGGGGCAACCATTATGACAAATACAAAAGAAAATATGATATATTCAACAAATCCGGCAAAATTATGTTGGGAAAGAACAGATAATGGAAATGTGGCACATTAAAGGTATTAAAGATAATACAATAAAGGATGGTTTCGAAATGAGATATGCACTGATAGGTTGTGGAAGAATTTCAAAAAATCATATCAAGGCAGCGCTGAATAATCATTTAGACATCGTTGCCGTCTGTGATGTGGACCCGGATCACATTCAGTCACTTTTGGAAGAATTTTCTTTGGAATCAGAGGAATCCATACAGAGGTTTTCGGATTTTCGTAAGATGTTGGAAGTTTGCCAACCGGAATTAGTAAGTGTGGCGACTGTGAGTGGTCTCCATGCGGAGATTGCGATGGAGTGTATTCGTCAGGGGGTTCATGTGATCATTGAGAAACCGATGGCGATGAGTCTGTCGGATGCGGATGAGATCATACGTCTGTCTGAAAAAATGGGAGTCAAAGTGAGTGCCTGCCATCAGAATCGATTTAATCTCGCGGTTCAAAAGACGAGACAGGCATTGGAGCAGGGACGATTTGGAAGGATGTCTCACGGTTCTGTTCATGTTCGGTGGAATCGCAATCGTGCGTATTATGAGCAGGCTCCCTGGAGAGGGACATGGGAACAGGATGGCGGATGTCTGATGAATCAATGCATCCATGGGATTGATTTGCTCCGATGGATGATGGGAGACGAGGTCGAAGAAGTCTATGGCATGACAAACCGTCAGTTTCATGATTACATAGAAGCGGAAGATGTGGGAATGGCAGTGATTCGGTTTAAAAATGGTTCGGTTGCCACTATTGAGGGGACAACGAATGTGTTCCCAAAAAATCTGGAAGAGACATTGTACCTGTTTGGGGAGTCGGGTACGGTGAAACTGGGGGGAACTTCTACCAATACGATTGATCTGTGGCAGTTTTCGGATGAAGAAAAGGAAGATAAAAAAAACAAGGGTCTAAAAGAAGAGACAAGCAATGTATATGGAAATGGGCACACAAGTCTTTTTGCAGACATGATTCAGGCGATTTTAGATGACCGGCCTCCCTATGTGGATGCCTATGCGGGAAGACGGGCGCTCGAGATGGTGCTTGCTATCTATAAAAGTCAGAAAACAGGTAAACCGGTCAAACTTCCCTTGGAAAATTTTTCAACGATGGATATGATTTAAAAAATATTGATATAGAAAAAACAAAGATTTCATGCAAATAGAGGGGGCATACAATGGGACGAGATATCAAAGATTATGTGGCATTGATTTTGGTGACGCCAAAGGATTTTAAGCGTGTGGCGATGCTGCATACCAGACAGATTCGGTTCTTGCCGGCAAAAAAAGTTTTTTTTGTTGGAAGTTCGGAAGTGGGAGAACTGTTGGAAAAGGAAAAACAAGAGGGTGTATACGGGGAGAATATTGATCGGGTTGGATTCATCAATGAGAATGAGATCCTTCCCATGGATGATGTACATCGCGTCCGATCGGAGCGGCTGGATGGAAAGGCATCCAGAGGAGCGACCGGCTGGTATTATCAGCAGTTCTTGAAGATGTCCTATGCTGCAATGTGTGAAGAAGAGTATTATATGGTATGGGATGGTGACACGGTTCCGTGTGCGGAGTTTTCGATGTTCTCGCAAGAAGAGGGAAGTACCTATGGCACTCCGTATCTGGATTTGAAGCAGGAATACCACGAAGAATATTTTACGACGATGGCGCGCCTGATTCCGGGGATGAAAAAAGTGATCGGAAAATCTTTTATTTCGGAGCATATGTTGTTTCGCAAGGACCTGATGCTCAAAATGATTGCCAAAATTGAGAGCAATGATGCGATTGAGGGAAGTTCATACTGGGAGAAAATTTTTGGATGTCTTACAAAAGAAGAACTCAATTCGACGTGTTTTAGTGAATTTGAGACGTACGGCACATTTGTTGCGCTGACCAGTCCGAGTGCCTATCGTCTTCGTGAGTGGCATTCTTTCCGCAATGCCGGTATCTTTTTTGATCCGAATAAGATGAGTGACAGAGATTTCGCATGGTTAGGCAGAGACTTTTTTGCGGCTTCTTTTGAAAAGGGAAATCAGCTTTTGCCGGCCAACCAGAATCTCTTTGATAATCCCTACTATCAGGAGCGTCTTTCTGCCAGACAGATGTTTGAGATTTTACGGGAAGAAGCGGGACAAGAATTACATGATGTGTGGTGGGATGAAGAGGCGCAGGGGGGAAAAAAAGAACCGGAACAGGAAGAGGATATCCGGGATTTTGTCCCGGATCGGAGTGAGCCGGGGAAAGATGCCATTGATCCGGAGGAATATAAGATTTACCGGGAACTTGGTGAGGAGTATGAGAGAACCAATGTGAATCAGGCATATATCTGTTATGAAAATGCTGCTTTTTTGTGTGGAGACGAGAAAGAACTGGCACAGATCGAAGCCAGGATGGAACGGATGAGGGAGAATCAGGGTGTGACAGTGCAAAGGACGGCAATTGTTCTTGTGACAGAGGATGATCTGGATATGTTGCAGCACTGTATGAAGAGTATTTATGATCACTGTGCACCGTCTTCGTATCGCTTCATTGTCATTGACAATGCCTCTTCGGACGAGACACTTTCATGGTTGCAGAATTGTCCTTATGATATTGATCTGTTGGTGTCCGATGAGAAAATTGGATTTGCCAGTGCCTGCAATGCGGGAATACAGTGTTCAGAGCCGGGAGAGGATATTCTGATTTTTAACTGTGGAGTCCGTATGCTTCACAATTCACTTTTCTGGCTGCGCATGGGATTATATCACAATGAGACGACAGGCGCTGTGGGAGGTTTATCCAACTGGTGCGACATTGCGCAGATGGTAAATATTAATTTTTCGAAAATTTCACAGTTCAATGAATATGCAAAGACGGAAAACATCGATATGGAACATCCATATGAAGAAAAGGTAAAGCTGGATTTCTTTGCGCTGCTATTAAAAAGTGATGTCATTGATGTGGTGGGCGGATTGGATGAGAATTTTACGACCAAAGAGGTGGCTGTGATGGATTATGCCATCCGCTTAAGAGAGTCATCCTATCAATTGTTTAGCTGTCATAATGCATTCTTCTATTGTAGAAAGAGAATGGGGGATGAACACAGAGAAGAGGAGGATCGTCTGTTTCGGGAGAAATGGAATTTTGATTACCGTTCCAGCACCGGTTTCTCCGGAAAAGAGGCATGGCTCTTGCACAATATCTTTTCG
>ONNE01000214.1 GCA_900319095.1 uncultured Eubacteriales bacterium
ATTGTGATATTAAGTATTTTATTTTGATCAGTGCCATGAGTACGACAGTCTGGCCAATCTGCTGGATTTTTGTGAACCGAGAGTGACGGCAGCAGTCAGCTTTAATTTTGATGGCTGCAGCGGGGAAGATTACATGATTGACTCCCAGGGTGTGAATTTTTTTGAGGCGAGAGAAATACCATTTATTAATATCGTTGTGGACCACCCTTTTTATTATCACAAATTTTTGCCCTTTTTGCCAAAGGACTATACGCAGGTGTCGATTGACCGCGATCATGAGGCCTATCTTAAGAGATTCTTTCCGTGGATGAAGAGGGGACCGTTTCTTCCTCTTGGCGGCACTTCGCTTTGGACGAAGGAGTCCCTTCCCGGTTGGGATGACCGGCCATACGATGTCGTGTTTACCGGGAATTATACGCCACCGGATCACTTTACGGATGTGATTACCCGTGTGAACGACGAGTACACAAAATTCTACTATGGCATTATCAATGATTTTATCGAGCACCCTCATCTTGGGATGCATCAGGGGTTAATACGTCATCTCGAAGAAGAAGTGGAGGATGCGACAGAAGACGGTGTCCGTGATATGCTCCCGAACATGATTTTTATTGATCTCTATGTGAGACACTATTTCAGAGGAGAAGTTGTAAAAAAACTGGTCGATGCGGGAATCCGGGTCGCCTGTTTTGGGGCGGGCTGGGACCTTTTGAAGTGCGATCATCCGGAGAATCTGATTCGGGGAAAAGTGCTGGACTCCCATGCGTGCTTAAAAGAGATCAGCAAGGGAAAGATTTCGTTGAATGTGATGCCTTGGTTCAAGGACGGGGCGCATGACCGGGTGTTCAATTCGATGCTCAACGGGGCGGTCTGCTTTACCGACTGGAGCCAATATATGACAGAAGAGTTGAGAGATGGAGAAGACGTGATTTTCTATGAGCTTGATCAATTGGATAAGCTGCCACAGGCAATCCGTGATCTGCTCAGCGACAGAGAGCGTTGGGAGAGGATGCAGAAGCAGGCGTATCAGACAGCCTATGAGAAACATACATGGGATAATCGTGCCAGGCGGATTCACAAAGAAATTCTTTGCAAGATTCCCTGATTAATGGTAAAATAAAAGGATAATCATAAGATCTATGTTTGCTAGGAGGGAGAATGCATGGCTAGAAGACATAAAAAGCATAGAAAATTTTGGTTTGGTTTTAAAATTGTATTATTAATCTTTTTGGTTTTTGTTTTGATTGCCGGTATTTATATTTATTTTAAATATGGGCGCGATGTGTTTGCGATGCAGCAAGAGGCAAAAGAAATGGTGCAGAATTCATCGGAAGAGACGTTTCGGGCATCGGAGACATCTATCGCTTACAATAAAAAGGGAAAGCAGATTGCCGTTCTCAAGGGAGACAAGGATGCCTATTATCTGGGAATTGAATCCATACCGGACTACGCAAAGAATGCGATGATCGTGACGGAGGACAAAAATTTCTATTCGCACAATGGAATCGACGGAAAAGGAATCCTGCGTGCGGTGGTTGTTCTCATCAAAAATAATGGCGAGAAGAAACAGGGAGCTTCGACGATCACCCAGCAGCTCGCAAGAGGCGTATTTTTAAATAATGATAAGACATATGAGCGAAAAATCATGGAGATCTTTATCGCCAGAGAAATCGAGGAGAAGTATTCCAAAGATAAGATTTTGGAGTATTATCTGAATACGATTTATTTTGCGAATGGATATTATGGAATCGAGGCAGCGGCAAAGGGGTATTTTAGCAAGAGCTCCCAGGATCTCACGCTTGGACAGATTTGTTTTTTGTGTGCGATTCCGAATAATCCGACCCGATATGATCCGGAAAAAAACTACGATAATACAATCGAGAGAAAAAATCGTATTCTCGATCAGATGATGACGGATGGCGTGATCAATCAGGTTGAGTATGATGAGGCGTATAATGAAAAAATTGAGCTCAACATTCAGGAGGTAACAAAGAGAAATTACATTCAGACCTATATAACGTACTGTGCGACGCGCTCTCTGATGAAAAAGAACGGTTTCCAGTTTAAGAATGAATTTAAGAATGATGCGGCAAAAGAACTGTATGATAGTGAATACGAGGATGCCTATGCGACAGCACAAAAAATGCTCCTGAACAATGGATACCGGATCTATACATCCATTGATCTGAAAAAACAGAAAAAGCTTCAGTCCGCATTGAACAGTGAGTTGTCCGGATTCAAAGAAAAGAGTACGGATGGCACGTACAAAATGCAGGGATCGGCTGTCTGTATTGACAATAAGACCGGACGGGTAGTTGCCATCGTAGGTGGACGAAGCCAAAAGACAGAAGGATATTCTCTGAACCGGGCATATCAGTCATTTCGTCAGCCGGGAAGTTCCATCAAACCTCTGATTGTCTACACACCGACACTGGAGAGAGGCAGTACGGCAAGTACGACCGTGCACGACTACAAATTTTCCGGAGGTCCTTCCAATTCCGGAGGCACATACTATGGCTATGTGAGTATGAGGTTTGCCGTAGAAAAATCGTTGAATACTGTCGCATGGCAGCTGTTCAAGGAATTGACACCGGAAGTTGGTCTGGACTATCTGCTGCAGATGAATTTTAGCAGAATTGTCAAATCAGACTATTATCTGCCGGCTTCTCTGGGTGGTCTTACGTATGGTGTCAGTTCACTTGAGATGGCATCTGCCTATGCAACCCTGGAGAACAACGGAAAGTATCGCGAGCCGACCTGTATCATTAAGATTCTGGATGCGGATGGAAACACCGTGGTGGGAGACGATGTAAAGGAAGACTATGTCTATGCACCGGATGCGGCAAATTCTATGGTGGATATCATGGAGGGCGTTATAACGAGAGGAACGGCAGCCGGTCTGGGACTGGATAATGGGATGCCAAGTGCCGGAAAGACCGGAACGACCAATGACAAAAAAGACGGATGGTTCTGTGGATTTACTCCATACTATACAACGGCTGTATGGGTGGGTTGTGATACCCCGACGACGATCAGTGATCTGTATGGATCCAGCTATCCGGGACGCATCTGGCACACCTACATGAATCAGATTCACAGCAGCTTAGAAGTAAAGGACTTTTCTTTTGAGGGAGAAAAGAAGACATCTTCTTCGTCCTCTTCTTCGGGCTCCCGTCAGTCCTCTTCTGAATCCGATGAGGAAGACCACAGCGGAGAGGGTGGAAGTGTGGATGTGGATCCGGACGATAATTCGTCATCCAATGTGGATCGGGATTCCGATGATGAGAATTCGGTTGATAAAACAAAAGAGCCGACAACAACAAAAGAGCCGGTGGTCACAGAGGCACCGGCAACAGAAGTTCCGACGACACCGGAACCGGATCCAACAGAGGAACCGGTCGTGACGGCCGCTCCGGCAGAGCCGGATAACGGCGGTGGAGAAGATGCGTCGGAAGAATAATGAAGTTTATTCCTGATGATATTTCTTGAGGATACGCTCGATGCGTTCCGTAGGATTCAAATATTCAGAAATCGACATATCGTGATTCAATGTGTCGATCAAAAGAGCGATGTATTTGCTCATATCGACATCGATATAGTATTCTTTATTTAATAACTCTTGCGGCTGATATACCAGATTTGTTGTCATGACACGGTATATCAAGCCGTTTTTGTATGCTTCGTCAAACTTGTCCAGACCATTGGTAAACAGACCAAAGGTAGAGGCGAGGATAATGCGGTTGGCATTTCTTCTCTTCAATTCCGTGGCCACATCGATCATGCTCTCTCCGGAAGAGATCATATCATCAATGACAACAACGTCTTTGCCGGCAACATCGGAACCTAGAAATTCATGGGCGATAATCGGATTCCGGCCCTCTACAATCTTGGTGTAGTCACGTCTCTTATAAAAAGTACCGACATCGACACCAGACACATTGGCAAAATAAATTGCTCTTCCCATCGCACCCTCGTCAGGACTGATAATCATCATGTTCTGTGCATTCATGTGAATATCGGACACGTTGGCCAGCATAGCCTTGATAAATTGATAGGTCGGCTGAACGGTCTCGAAGCCTTTTAGAGGAATGGCATTCTGTACTCTCGGATCATGTGCATCGAAGGTAATAATATTTTCGACGCCCATATTGGTGAGTTCCTGAAGCGCCAGGGCACAATCCAGGGATTCTCTGGAACTGCGTCGGTGCTGGCGGCTTTCATATAAAAATGGCATAATAACCGTAATACGTCTTGCTTTTCCGCTGATGGCAGCGATCATGCGCTTGAGATCCTGATAGTGATCGTCCGGAGACATATGGTTGATCTGCCCGCAAACCTTATACGAGAGACTGTGGTTGCAGACATCTACCAAAATATAGATATCCTTTCCTCTGACAGACTCATTGATGATACCTTTTGCCTCACCGGAACCAAATCTTGGGCAGACAGCATCGATGATATAAGAATCCTTCTTATAATTGTTAAAATGAATCGATGATGAGGGATTGCTTTTGTTTCGCCAGCCCACAATATAGTTGTCGACTTTGTTGCCGATGTTCCGACTGCTCTCCAACGGAAGGATAGCAAGGTCTCCGTATGGGATTGTTTGTGACAAATCTTTTTGACTCATTCTGGTTTTCCTCCAATAGTTCATAAAATGAATTTGTTATTGTTGAATTGCTTTTTTGAGACGGATATCATCCCCTGTTAGCTTCAGCAGGGTGTAGTTGCTGGTCAGTCGGGAAAAAATCCGTTCACTGTATTGTTCGCGAAGATCATCAAATGAAAGGTTTGTTGATATGATCGTAGATCGGTGATGATTCAACCGGGTATCAATGCAGCGGTACAATTGAGATGAAGTAAAGCTGTTATTGAGTTCTGTGCCCAGATCATCAATAATCAATAACTCACTATCCAAAAGATACGATATTTTGGCATCTTTTTCCGAATATGAGAGATCGCGATCAAATTTGTACGTTTCTAAAATATCAAATAGTTGCAAAGAAGTCAAGTAAACAACGGTGTGAGATGAATCCAAAAGCTCCTTGGCAATGCAATTGGTCAGAAAGGTTTTGCCGACTCCTGTGTTGCCATATAAAAGGAGATTTGCAAAAGTGTTATCAAAATGAGAGATAAAATCACGAACCGTATTGAGAATTTTTTTCATATTGTCGCGAGGGGTCTGTCCGGTTGTCTCCTCAATATAATCATCCGGATATACAAGGAGATCGAATTGTCCAAAGTTCTCCCTGGCAAGGATTTCTCTGAGATTGGATCTCTCATATAAGAAATGAATGATCTGCTTTTCGAAGCAGTGACACTTTTTGTCACCGATATATCCGGTGTCCTTACAATCCGGACAGCGGTATACCGGCTGAAGATAATCCGGTGGATATCCGTGATCTCTTAGCAGTTTTTCTTTTTGCCCGGTGATCGAATGAATCTGCTCCTGCAGGTTTTGAGCAATCTGTGTGTGACTGAGTCGGGCCTTGGCATAATCGACAGACAATTGATAAATCTGCTTTTCCAACTGAATGTATTCAGGAATATTTTGCCGCACCTGTTTTGTCTTTTCTTCCAGTTCATGTTTTGATTTCATCTGCTGCTGATAGTAGTAATTCATCAGCTGCTCATACTGGCTATTGGTGAGTTCCATGCTTTATACCCTTTCCGGTCAGTTTTGTTTTCCGCGCAGCAGCTGTTTTTCCAGACTGTCGTATTCCTGTCTCGAATAGGAGCGCTGTGGGAATTTTTGAAACGAATTTTTATGTGCATTGTTTTTTTCCCGGACACTGCCGGAATTTTTTTTCTCTTTCTTATAGGAAGCATCGCACTTCTCGATATCCTGTAGGGAGTTTACCCTGTTCTTATGCCAGTTCTCCAAAATTTTTGACGTGTATTGGAAGTTGGCATCGCCCGTCTGTAAAATCGTTCTCTTGCATGCCTCGGCAATGATGCTGTCGGCAAAGTGGTAGACATTCCAGCTGTCAACGACCTCTCTCTGTGCCGGTTTGAGGTTGTCCCGGATGCCAAACGCTTTTGCGACCAGCGCATAGCGTCCACTGAAATTCAGAGATTCATTCTCGGCCTCCTCCGGAGTTTTGATTCCCTGAGATGCCCAGCTGATTCCGATTGCTTCTATGTAACTTGGTTTCTTCTTTCCTTTTGCCGTTGCAACCTTATATAGGGTAATGATCAGGTCGGTCGAAAATCCGACATCACATAAAAAATACAAGATTGTTTGAAGGTGAGCCGGAGACACCGGTTCTCCGAGCAACTGCTCGATCGCATCAATCGCGCGATTCGTCTCGGCATCTTTGGTCAGTGCCTCTGCCTGCAACGGGGTGTAGGTCTGTTTTTTGGGCACGGAAAAATCAGAAAAACGGGCGGAAGTTGGCGGCAGATTCGTCACTTTTGCGACGGGGCTGCCGGTACTTTTCACCGGGGAAGATACCCTGGTATCGCTGCTGCCCGGTATATGAAGGGATAGTTCAACGATTTCTCCCTCATGTTCCTGTAGGGAGAGCAATCCCCTTTTCTCCCAGTAATGAAGGGCTCGTATGACATCTTTCTCTGTGCATTCAAGACAATCCGCCAACGCACTGGCAGACAATTCATCTGTCTGGGTCGGATGCTGATGAAACATAAGAAGAAACAGATAAACTTTTACGAAATTTCCATCCGCAGAAGGCATATATTTTTGAATAAACAAATCCGGGATCTGCGTATAGTCCATCGCAGATTCCGATGTTAATGTAAAGCCC
>ONNE01000212.1 GCA_900319095.1 uncultured Eubacteriales bacterium
GGAAACAGGGCGACCGGCATGCCACTCTCGTTAAGAAAAGCAAGCACCGGACCCATGGCATCCTGATACCAACCCTTCTCCAACCGGATTTCACGACGCATCATGCCGTAATGCCTCAGACTGTAATCCAGCCGTTCCTCTGTTGTCTCAATATTGTCAGGAACAGGGACTGCCTGATAATGGTAATATTTCAGAATATCATCCATTGCACTTTTTGCAAAAATGCGCTCATCCGCAAAATCCGTCTTCTTCGTCCCACCGAGGACAACACCCGCTGCATGAATAAATGCTTCTTCTAAAAGCTGTTCATCATTGTCCTGCCGCTCTTTGATCTGACTGTCAAACCAGCCCACAGCCGCTGCCCCCTTTCTCTATTTCCTTCGCTTTATTCACTCATTACCAGTTCTTTGTATCTGCCGTCCTTTGCCATCAGTTCCTCATGAGTGCCCCTCTCACAGACCTCACCATGATCCAGCACGATAATCTCATCGCAGTCCCTTACCGTAGACAGCCTGTGTGCAATGACAATACAGGTAATTCCCCTGTCTTTCACCGCATCCATGATCTTCTGCTCGGTCTTCGCATCCAGCGCGCTCGTCGCCTCATCCAAAATAATAATCGTGGGATCTAACGCCAGAACCCTGGCAATCTCAAGCTGCTGTCTCTGACCTCCGGAGAGTTCCTGTCCCCCGGATAACAGCTTGTGCCGGTAACCGCCCGGAAGCCTTACGATATCCTCATGGATATCGGCATCCCTTGCGGCAAGTATCATCTCAAAATCCTTGACGGATCGGTCCCACATCTTAATATTGTCTGCCACCGTACCATCAAAAAGAATAATATCCTGGTCTATCACTGCCACCGAGCCTGTCATGACCTCTCCCGGATACTGAGTCCTTTCTTTTCCGTCAAACAGAATCTCTCCGCTCCAAGGCAGATAAAGTCCTGCGATAAGACTGGATATCGTCGATTTCCCGCAGCCGGATGCCCCGACCAGCGCAACCCGGTCTCCTGTCTTCATCGTGAGGGAAAAATCCCGGATGACCGGCTTAGCAAGTCTGGAATACCCAAAGGTGATGTTCTTAAGTTCAATATTCCCCCGAAGTTTTCCGACCTCATCCGGTTCTTTTGTTTTATCCTGCGTAACATCCTCCCCGTACTCCATCACATCCTCAATCCGTTCCATCCGGGTCCGCATCTCCTGAATGGTCTGCCCCGCCCGGACCAGATCCATCGCCGGAGCCATGAACTGTCCCAAAAAGCCCTGAAACATGAAAACAGCTCCCAGACTCATTTTCCCATCCATCGAAAGACGCACACCCGTGACCAGAACAATGCTGTTGGCTATCGTCACAAAGAGCGCCGGAAGTTTCCCAAGATACTGCTCGGTATAAGTGGTCTTTATCCTATGGTCGTTGACCGATGCCTGTATCCCCGCCCATTTCTGAAAGAAACCGTTCTCCGCCCCGGAACTTTTGATCGTCTCAATCATCTGAATCCCGGTAAGGGTAGTCGCCTCTAATTTCCCCTCATCACGCAGAAGTACTCTGGCATACTGAATTCTTTTTTTTGAAATATACCAGGATATCATCGTGTTGAGTAAAATTGCGCCAACCCCGACGGCTGTCAGAGTCACACTCTGCCTGAGCATCAAAAAAAGGTAAAATACCATCATCGCCGTGTTCAGCACCAGTGGGGCAAAGGTGTTAATCAGCGTCTCTGCTATGGAGGCGTTCAGCGTGAGCCTCATCTGGATATCCCCCGCCATTCTTTGGAGGAAGAAATTCATCGGAAGCCGCAGCACTTTCCACATATAGGAGGAGGCTCCGGTGATTGCCATCTTTCCGCTGATTTTGATGGAGTATACTGCCTGCTTCCATGCAACGATAATCTGCAGGATCGCTGTCAGAAACATAAAGGAAAGCAGTTTCACGATCCATCCTGCATTCTTCCAACTCAAAATCCTGTCCATAAAAATCCTCGCCGTCACAGAATTTACAACATCAAACAGGTATAGGAGAATGGAGATGACCAGTAAAAACACAACGACCGGCCATACCCCGTCAAGCCGCTTCGCTGCAAAGGACAGCATACTCTTTCTGTGACCGCCGGGTTCAAAATCCCTTGACGGTGCAAAGAACAGGACGATCCCCGTAAAGCTCTCATCAAACTCTTCCATGGAAATACTGACTTCCCCCCTCGCGGGATCATTGATTTCGGCAGTCACTCTCCCAAAAAGATTTCTCTTAAATCCCTTCAATACGACAAAGTGATTCATATTCCAGTGGATGATGCACGGAAAATTCCCCTCTGCCATGACCGTCTCCGGCTCCATCTTGAATGCCTCTACTTCCAAACCATAAGTCCTGGCAGCAAGCACAATATTCTTTGCCGAAGAACCGTCTTTGGAGACGGAACAGGCAATCCTCGCCTGCTCCATCGTAATCCATCTGCCATAAAATGCCAGGATCATTACAAGAGAAGCCGCGCCACACTCCAGATTCTCGAGCTGCATCATCATCGGGACTTTCGCCACATGTCTATACTTTCTCATTCAATAGCCTCATTTCCGCCCCATCAATATGACTAAATCACTTTTGATAGGCAAACATTTACGCTTCACTGCCAAAGAGAAAACGAATTGCGCTTATACTCTCCACAAGGATCTGAGCGGTGTACTTCCCGTCAGGAAGATCCGTATCCGCGTACAGCACAGTACGTCCATCCTCGTCCACTTCGGATGAATCCGCCTGATAATTTTCCCCGTCGATCAGAACATCTGTCCCTTTTCCGACCTCACTCATATCCACTTTCGTAATCACATTGGTCTGTTCCCTCTCTGTGATGACTGCCCTTTTGTCATGTACCATGACATCCGCATCTACTGTCGTGTCGATACTGCCTGTCACAGCCCACGAAATCAGTCCCACAAAAAACAACAGGACAGCGAGCAGAACAATCCAGACTCCGGGCCTTGTCACCCGCAGATATTGATCCAGCTGTTCCGGACTCTTAATTCGTTCCACCGTCTTTTTCCTGAATATATTTCCTTTCTGTTCTGACATTGCCTCACTCCTGTTTTTGTATTCAATCCGCCTCTTCTTGATTCTTCACCATAAATAGGCATATATATCTAAACTTAATTATACATACTGAGCGTTCAAAAGCGTCTCAAAACGATCGTCTGTCAACGTTTCCAATGCGCAAAAAAAACCACCGGAAAAACTCCTTTCGGGTAACTTTTAGTCGATTGATTTGAATATCTGTTCCTTAATGCTTGTCGTTTACGAACTTTTCAAAATATAGGTGCGATTTTGTAATCTCCGCCCAACTGTACTGCTCCATATATTCGCCCCGGAAAGCATTGACCGCTGTCATGTCGCCCTCCAGCATACGGTAATAATCACAATCAAGTCGTTCCTGACGGATGGCCAGAGTGCTGCCCTTTCGAATCAGAATGTCATCCATCCCGATTCCATGAAGCGTACTTTTCAAGTCATTGACCAGATTGCGGAGTTTCTGCTTTGCAGCTTTAAGCTCATCCATGCTCGTATCCCCATACAAGGTGGCAATAACCTCCTCTGCCATGGCAGATGCCCCTCTGCGGTCGACCAGCCAGGCAAACAGTTCCTTCGTCTTTCGCCTGGAAAAACTAAGCGGTTCACCCTGCCAGAACACTTCAAAACTGCCGAAGCAACGCACAGAAAGTTTTCCTGACTCATCCGGCATATAGGAAAGAGCATTTGAAAGTTCCTCCCGGATACGCTTCGCATCCACCGGTTTCATCACATATCCGCTGGTATGCAACCGAAAGGCATCCACAGCATATTCATCATATCCCGTAACAAATACAATCTTCGCATCCGGCACAAGTTTCTTTAATTCCACTGCAAATGCAAGACCGTCCGGCTTCGGCATCTGTATGTCCGTAAAGATCACAGAGGGACAAAGTTTCTCCCTGCTTATAGTGGCAAGGGCAACAGAACCCAACGGAAAGTCCAGAATCTGTGCATCCGGCACCGCTTCCCCGATTGCCTTATGCAGGAGACGGAGCATCTTCGGCTCATCATCAATCGCAAGAATCAGCATAGAATATATCACTCCTTCTTTGGCAGCACAATCGTTGCTGTCGTACCATGCATGGCAGACGACTCTATCCTAAGTGTTCCCCCGCAGACCTGAAGCAGGCGTTCTCGCACGTTTGTCAGACCGACATGGGGATGTCCATTTTTCGGCAGCCTTTCCGGATCAAATCCCGGGCCGTCATCTATAACAGATATCTCAAAGCGATCTGAAAATTCCCTCGTGGAAATCGTGACAGTCCCTCTCCCGTCAGCATTTTCCCTGATACCATGTCTGACGGCATTTTCCACCAGTGGCTCCAATGTAAGGGTAGGTATCGTAAAATCCATGCAGGAAATATCGTATTCCACCTGCAGGGCATCCTCAAAACGGATCTGCTCCAGTTCCAGATAAAACTTCGTATGGGAAAGCTCCTTTTCGAAGGGGATGAAGCCCACCGTTGAGATGGAATTCATATTTCCCCGCAGATAGTGGGAGAATGTGACTGTCGCAGCCTTTGCCATCTGTGGGTCACTTTCACAAAGCTCCTCTATCGCGCCAAGCGTATTATATAGAAAATGCGGCTTGATCTGGCTCAACATGATCTGCACTCTCTGACCGTCCCTCAGCTCCTTCTCATGCTCTCTCACAAACTGCAGGTGCAACCAGATATAAGAGAATACACTGCTGCTGACGATGGTAACCGTCAAAAAAGTCACCGGCTGTTGTTTATATCCTACGCAATTATCCAGCATGACACCGACAATGATCACCAGGACATTGAACAGGGGAATAAGCTTTTCCCACTCTCTTACATGGCTGTATTCACGAATCGTCAGATATAAAAAAGCACATAACAGGATGACACTTGTATATCGGCAGAAATCATTGAGCGGTCCCTCCTGCCAGTGGTTGCCGTCATCAATCCAGAAACAGATATGTGAAAACAGAGAAGAGATATGGACTGCCGCATTCACACCGACCAGAACCCATGCGGGCACAAAATTCCTGCCGGGACTTACGATATACAAAAACAGTACAATGATCACCGGCCTCACACTGTATCCGCAAATCGAAACAAGCGTTCTGACAAATACCCTCGTCTCCCCTGCCACAAGCAAATTTTCCGCAAGCAGATTTTCTACATAATTCTGAGCAATCAGGCTGAGCACCAAAAACGCAATGAGGAGCAGTACTCTCTTATGCGTTTTGCTGATATAGGAGTCGATAGAGACAGCAAATACCATCCCTATGAGCTGTAGGAACAGGGGAATGAACATTGTCAGTTGATATATGCTCTCCTGACTTAGATCATCCTTGAATAAGTTCAACATCAATATGCATTGCTCCTTACCTCATGTTTTACCCCGGCTTTCTTATCATTTTTGTTTCTTTTGTATTTGAATGGTTCCCTCATCCTCAATGTATTCTAAAGGTCCCAAAAAATAATTCTTATTGTCCTCATCCAGCCGGTATTGGATAAAATATATCTCCTTCTCATCTCCGGATAATTTTCGTCCCTCTCCATCCTGTATCCGGCAGGTTCGGATCGCATACTCATAGGCAGAATCCGATGAATACTCTTCACAGGCATAGAACAATTCTCCCTTTTGTATCACAAGTCCCCGGGATATATTCGTCTGATATCTCTTCATGTCCTTCAGGCGGTATTTTTTGACGGCCGGGTTATCAATAAACTTTTCGGTTCCCGCCCTCCACATCGTTTCTGTGAGTTCCTTTTCGTAGCGGAACTCTTTGCCATCGCCATCGACACTGAAGATCATCTTGTACGCATAATACGTTTTATCTGTGTACCAATCGACATTTGCCTGCATATAAAAGCGATTGTCAAAATAACCCAGAAAATCGATCGGATAACAATCCTGTATCTCTTTTTCCGTTACAATCCCATCCCGGATCAGTGCCTTCTTGCAATCCCTGTATCCGAAGACAAAATCAAGCGAGTGATCGCTAAAATCCCTTACGTAACACGAATAAGCCGCGGAAATCTCATCTCCATTGAATAATTGACTTCCATATTCCTCATAGTATCCGTCATCAGCAGGACCCAAAAACAGACCGGCCTTATTCCCCTGAAAGGTTATCCCTTCCAGTATCATGCCATCTTCTGACGATACGATTTTTTCCCACTTTAATGTATCCAGATTTTGCGCATACATTGTGTTCGGTCGAAACTCCATCTTCTGACCTTCGAGTCCCTGCTCTTCAATATAGCAATAAATCTCTCTATTTCCCGCTGACTGCCTGTATAAGTCACACTCACACTCGTACTCAAATCCTTCCTCATATCCCGATGCCTCTTTTTTAAATGGCATATATTCTTCTGTCAGTTCTCCCGTTTTCCGGTCAAAACGATAATA
>ONNE01000211.1 GCA_900319095.1 uncultured Eubacteriales bacterium
CACCAAATTGTTTTTCACCGCCCAGATGTCCGGCAAGATATTTATGGATCGTGAGATTTGTCACTTCTTCGACTAATCTCCCGGTCGTACCGGTTGCGTAAATCGTATGCTTACACAAAATCCCCCGATATGCGATGCAAAAGTTCTGCATCAGAATTTTTTTTGCGTCATGCGCAATCAACCCAATGTTCATAATAATACCCCTCTCCTTCTATATCTAACGATAATCCAGGCTGCTGTTACTACCCCGGTTTGGCTGGATTCCGATATTTAGCAAAATACCCACAGACATCATATTGCTCAATAGCGAGGTCATTCCATTACTTAAAAATGGCAGTGGAAGTCCTGTGTTGGGCAATAGAGATGTCGTCACCCCGATATTAAAGAATGTCTGAAAACAAAGCATGGCACCAATGCCGGAAGCAATCATCATCCCCATATAATCTTTGGCATTTTTTGCCGTCTTAAAACACTTAATGATAATGATTGAAAACAGGATCAAAATCATAAGACAGCCGACAAATCCAAACTCTTCGCTGATCGGTGTCCAGACAAAATCACTTTCGGTAACACCTACGTTTGTATAATTTCGTATATCCTTTGTCCCTTCCAGCAATTTCCCATATAATTTACCGGAAGCAATGGATAGGATTGAATTGTTCTGTTGATACATCAATGTCAATTCATATCCCTCCGGATGCAGCCAGGAATGAATCCGATCCCACTGATATGTCTGGAGAATTTTTTGATTTGGCTGCGTGACATACCAAAACAACAGACTGATTACCGGTATGGAAATCGCAGCAACCGGTCCAAGAATTTTGTGCCCGATTCCGGAGACTGACAGCATCATGATCATCACAGCAATAATGACGACACTGGATGACAGATCGGATTGTATCAGGATAAAGAACGTAGGGATCATCGTGATCAGACAAGCAATAAGAAAGTTCTTGAACGTCTGCAGGCTGCCCCGCTCTCTTGCCCGGTTAAAAAATACGGCAAGGGATAAAATCACAACAATCTTACAGACCTCGGATGGCTGAAAGGTAATCACTTTAAAATCCAGCCACCGGTAGGAGTCGGTGTCAAGATCTGTTCCCAGGGGAGACAACTTTGTTGCCGCAGCCATAATGGTTGTGATTATATATAAAATCGGAGCGTACAGACACAAGTCATGGTAATCGATCAGGGAAAAAAACAGGATAATAAACACTCCCATAACGATAATAATAATCTGCTTTACCATGGAGAATCGATCTGCCAGGACAATGGACAAAATATAGGAACTGATTAGAGTAAGCAAAAACACAACTGCGACCAAAGAGAAGTCATAGTTTCTAAAATTATATCGCTTAAATTGTAACCACTGATTAATTTTCTCCTTCATTCTTCATTCCACCTGATTACTTACTCTTTGTATGCTTCATATCCTTGATGGGGATATTGGCAAACAGCGCCGGAACCATTCCGTTCGCACCATCGGATTCCGTCTGCTCGATCTTGATATCCAGCCCCTCCAGATCAATCTCAACATATTTGGATAACACATTGATAATATCATTTTTTATCTGCTCCATGATATCCGGGGAGCAATTGGCGCGATCGGACACCAAAACCATTTTCAACCGGTCTTTTGCTACGTTGCCGGATGATTTTTTTCTAAAAAAATCTGCAAAACCCATCGTCTCATCCTCTCCTTAGTTTGTAAATTTACTTTTCAGTCTTGAAAAGAAACCATTCTTTTGTAGTAGATCCAAAAATGGAACTTCTTCTCCCATGATTCTTTTGCAAATATTCTGATAGGCCTGTCCGGCAAGTGTTTTGTTGCCGACAAGCGGTTCTCCCTGATTGGTTGATACAACAATGTTTTCGTCGTCCGGAACAACCCCAAGAAGATCGACTGCTAAAATTTCCACCACATCCTCGCTTGACATCATATCGCCTCTTTTTACCATATCAGCACGAAGTCGGTTGACAATGAGTTCCGTCTGTCCGATTTCATTTGCCTCCAAAAGACCAATGATCCGGTCAGCGTCCCGGACAGCGGACACTTCCGGTGTGGTGACAACAATTGCGCGGTCTGCACCGGCAATGGCATTTTTAAATCCCTGTTCAATGCCTGCCGGACAATCCAGCAATATGTAGTCAAATTCTTCTTTTAATTCTTTTGTCAGTTTTGCCATCTGTTCCGGTGTCACAGCTGTTTTGTCACGAGTCTGTGCGGATGGAAGTAAGTACAGATTAGGATAGCGCTTGTCCTTGATTAACGCTTGTTTAATGCGACAATTTCCCTCAATGACATCAACCAGATTGTATACGATGCGATTTTCCAATCCCATTACGACATCCAGATTGCGAAGTCCTATATCGGTGTCAATCAGAACGACTTTCTTTCCTTCTTTTGCAAGACCGGTTCCAACGTTTGCCGTGGTGGTCGTCTTGCCAACACCACCTTTTCCTGATGTAATAACAATTACCTGACTCATGATTTTCCTCCAAGTTTAAAAATATCTATTATTATAAAAATATAACAATCGGTTAAAATGAAAAATTACCAATCGATATCCTTTAGCGTTTGCCGTGACAACTCATCAATATAGATATCCCCTTTGTTCACATAGGCAATCTGGGGTTCTTTTGGCATCTCCGTTTTCTGATCCGACGCTCTGGCAATGACATCTCCGATCCGGATCTGCATGGGATTCATTTTCAATGCTACCACAAAACAGCCCGGTTTACCAGAGGCACCTGCGTACACGGTTCCATTCAGTGCTCCCAGAATTACGATATTGCCGGTGGATACAACATGGGCTCCCGCGTTGACATCTCCCAGAATGACAATACTGGTGTCAAATTCCATCACCTGACCGGAACGAAGATTTCCTTTGAAAAACTGTCCGCTGTTGGCATCCATTTGTGCCAGTCTTTCATTTAAGGACCGGGTAAAATACTCTTCTCTCTTTTTGTCGTTATCAATAATGCAGACGATGTCCAGTTGGGAATGGTCGGAAATCGTCTGAAGAATGATCGCCTCTTCCTCATCGGATAAGTCTCTTCCCTCAAAACTGACTGCCACCTGTGTATTTCCAAGAAACTTAGAACTCTCTGAAAATTTTTTTTCAATTTCCTGCAGCAATTCATCAAAAGAGAGAGAATTGTCTAATAAGATGCGCAGACCGGATTTATTTCCCTTGATCACAATCGGTGCTTTTTCCATTATAAACCTCCATCAATCTGTCTGAGCACTGGATCCCATGGTTGGTGCGGATACTTTTTGCTTCAGAAGTGATTTTCTTGATTTTTTATCAAAATAATACTGATATATTTTGCTGGCAAGCTCTACTGCATTTGCGGATGTAAATCCATTCGGAATCTGTACCGTCACGGTGATTTCCGGATTTTCGTATGGTGCAAAGCTGACAAACCACGCATAGTTTGGCTCATTTGCCGTAATCTGGGCGGTACCGGTCTTACCGGCGACTTTGACCGGTATGGAACGGAATAAAGAAGTGTATTGACCATTGTTCACCACCCGGTACATACCGTCGCGGACGGCATTCAAGGTAGAACCCTGAAGCTCTAATTTGCTCTTGACATTTGCCTCGTTTTTCTTTGTCTTGTCACTGTTGATATCCATTATGCGGTCAATCAGTGTGAGATCATAGCAAGAGGATCCGTTGGCCAGTGTGGTGACGTAGCGTGACATTTGTACCGGGGTGTAACTGTTAGTTCCCTGTCCGATGGAAGAACGAACCACGTCTTCGGTCGAAAAGGACGGCTCCGCTTCCGACAGCTCAATGCCGGATTTTTTTGTCAGTCCGTATATGTTGGCATATTTTTTTAACAGGGAAAGTCCCTTTTCGTTGTCGACGTAATTATCTTTGCCATTTCCCAGACGATATCCCATCTCGTAGAAAAAATAGTTGCAGGAATTCTGAATCGCCCCGGAGACATTCAGATTACCGTGGGAATGTGTACTCCAGCATTTTGGCCATGGCTTATTGATCTTCTGGAATGTGACCGCATCGTGAACCGTTGTCTGTGGGGTAATGACTCCTTCCTCCAGAGCAGTCGTGGCGGTTACCATCTTAAAGGTGGAACCCGGAGCGGCCTTTTGCTGCGTGGCGCGGTTCAAAAGGGCGGACGCACTGCTCGTACTGATTTTGTTGTAGTAATCACTGTCAACTTTGTTGGCAAATTTATTGTTGTCATAACTCGGATAGGAAACAAGGGAAAGCACTTTCCCGGTTTTGACGGAGGTGATGACAACGGAACAGGCACATGGGGTCAGTCCCAAATCTCCCGGTGCGATGTCCAATGAACGAATCTTTGATTTCAAAAAGTCATAGGGAGAGATCATGCCGGTCATTATTTTGGTGTAGGTTGTCTTATTTTCTTTTAACACTTTCTGATCGTATAAAAGAAGACAGATCTGACGCCCGGACACAATGCCTTTATCAACCATGACGTGATAAACTTTTTTGTCAAATGCCTGATCATCGGAGAGCTCTTCCATCACATACTCTTTAATCTTTTCAAAGACTTCTTCGGAGCTGTAATAATCTTCACCGATGTTTAAAACGGAGAGATTAATCCAGTTGTGTTTGATCGCATATACCAAAAACTCGCTCAGACTGATTTTGTCATTGATATAATTGGTGTATGTGCTGTCTGAGGTGTCCATTGTATCGGAATTGAGAACCCCCTCGGAACTGAGCATGGAAAACACATAATCCAGATAGAGTTCCGTGGCTTTTGCCAGATCTTTTCCCGGTGTTTTATTGCTGTATGTTAATTTGCCGGAAACTTTTGACAGCGCTGTTTTTTTTGCGCTATTAAAACTCTTATATACTGCTTTTTCAAGATTTGTGGCATTATTTTCTGAAAAATGAGTAATATCCACAATGCCATTTTGTAAAATAGCATCATATACATCATAGATGGATACTAAAATTCCGGAAGCTTTCTTCCCCTTGGTACCATGGCTCTTACTGTTTACCAATTTTGAGAGGAGAATACTGGCAATTTCTTTTTCTGCCAGCTTATAGGTGGCTTTTTGTAACCCGGCATCAATGGAAAGGTAGATATCATCTCCAGCCACGGCATCTTTGGTCTTTTCGGTACTGACAACGCGGGAGGAACTGTCGATCAATAATGTCTCTGCTCCCTTCTCGCCTTTGAGAATATCCTCATATTCTTTTTCGATTCCGGTTTTCCCAATCTGATCGGTGGCGGCATATTCATTGTTGTTCTGCTCTTTAAAAGCTTCCAGCGTCTCAGATGAAATGGTACCCGTGTAACCGATGATATGGGCAAAGTACTTGCTGTCATAGTATACGCGGTTCATCTCGGTGGACGCTTCCACCCCGGGCAGGTAGGCCGAATTCTCTTCAATGGCAGCCACTGTCCTTTCGCTGACATTGGAACTGAGTTTGATCGGCTCATATTTTGAGTAAGCATTCATCATGAGGGCATAGCGAACCGTCATGATTTTCAGGGCATCTTCATTGCTGATATCGGCCTCAGCTTTTTGATCAAAAAACCGAATCGTATTTACTTTATCAGAGGTACGGATGTAATCAAAGCATTCTTTTGCGGTCATGTTCCGCTGTTCATCGGAAAGGGCATCGACCGATTTTGCGTAGTAGATTTCTCTTTTAAACCGCAATTCTGCGGACTTGCTCACAGTAAATTGAAAATTGCCCTTTTTGGTCATTTTGATTGGAAATTCCAAATCGATTTTATCACCGTTTTTTTCAATCAGCCGGATGCAGGTGAGAATGACTGAATTTTTGGAAGCGTTGTCGGTCAATTCCCCGGAGTCCTCCATAGTAATCGCATAACTCTGCTCATTTGACGCCAAAAGCTTCCCGCTGCTGTCATAGATTTTTCCACGGGCGCTTTTAATCGTTTTATGTTTTTGCATCTGCAAGGTAGCTTCGTCGTCATAACTCTGCCCCTTTATAATCTGCAGATAAAACATTCTCCCAATCAAAATGCTGAATAGAACAATATAGGTCACGACGAGAGTAAACAGACGGGATTTGACAATCGATCGAAGGAATTCTAATATGCCGTCAATCATAATCCATCTCCTCTCTTTTTTGAAAAACAATGTCATTTTTTTGGCTGAGGGCACTGTCCAGAGCAACAATCAAGCGGTATACAAGGATGCCGACCACAGCTGTGTAGATCACTTCCGGCAGAATAATATGGGCAAAATAAAATCCAAAATGTGTCTTGGCCCGGACTAAAAACTCTGTGATATAATAGTAAATACCATAGAACAGGTCACTGACCGTAATCAGAATCGCCGGAAGGATCATGTTCTCTCTAAAATAAAATTTTTGACAAAAGCC
>ONNE01000210.1 GCA_900319095.1 uncultured Eubacteriales bacterium
CTCTTGATCGAGACAATCAAAAAACAGATGCAGGTGCATGAAGATGCCTATGACTTTTTGGAACAAAAATCGGTGGTTCTGCTGATCGGTGTGAACGGAGTCGGAAAAACAACCAGCGTGGGAAAGCTTGCCGGACAGTGTCGTGATCACGGGAAAAAGGTGATGCTGGCAGCTGCGGACACGTTTCGCGCGGGGGCGATCGAACAGCTCAGGGAATGGTCTGAGAGAGCAGGCGTGGACATCATTGCCGGTCAGGAGGGATCGGATCCTGCGGCAATCGTGTATGATGCGGTGGCCGCGGCAAAAGCAAGAGATGTCGATATTCTGATCTGTGATACAGCAGGACGCCTGCACAACAAGAAAAATCTCATGGCTGAGCTGCACAAAATTCACACCATCATCGAGAAAGAGTACCCGCAGGCGCTGTTGGAAACTTTGATTGTCGTGGATGGAACTACGGGACAAAACGCGCTTGCGCAGGCAAAAGAATTCAGTGAAGTGGCAGATGTGTCGGGCGTGATTTTGACAAAGTTGGATGGAACGGCCAAGGGAGGCATTGCGATTGCCATTCAGTCAGAGCTCAATATACCGGTAAAATACATTGGTATCGGTGAAAAGATGGGAGATTTGCAGCGCTTTGATGCGGAGGAATTTGTCAATGCGCTATTCGAAGAATAGAGAGGAAGGTTGCATCGGAAATGATGACATTAGAAAAGTTTGAAGAGGCGAGTGAGGCGGTTCAAAATGTGATCCTGCCAACAAACCTGATTTATAGTGAATACTACAGTGCCATGGTGGGCGGCAAAGTATATCTAAAGCCGGAAAATATGCAGTATACCGGCGCCTACAAGGTGAGAGGGGCATACTATAAGATCAGCACCCTCACAAAAGAAGAGAGGCAGCGCGGCCTGATTACGGCTTCTGCGGGAAACCATGCGCAGGGAGTTGCCTATGCAGCAAAACTGTTTGGCGCAAAAGCGGTTATTGTCATGCCGGACACGACACCATTGATCAAGGTAAACCGGACAAAGAGTTATGGTGCCGAAGTTATTTTATACGGAGATGTATACGATGATGCCTGCGCCTATGCGGGCAAGCTGGCAGAAGAAAAAGGATATACCTTTATTCATCCATTTGACGATGAAGTGGTTGCCACCGGACAGGGATCCATTGCGATGGAAATAATCAAAGAACTGCCGACGGTGGACATGATCCTGGCTCCGATTGGCGGAGGTGGATTGATCTGCGGGGTTGCAACACTTGCCAAACTATTGAATCCCAATATCAAAATCATTGGTGTTGAACCGGCAGGAGCCGCCTGCATGAAAGAATCACTCAGGCAGGGAAGTATTGTATCGCTCGGACACGTGAATACCATCGCAGATGGTACAGCGGTCAAAACTCCGGGCAAAAATATATTTCCCTATATTCAAAAAAATGTAGATGAGATTGTCACGGTAGATGACCACGAATTGATTGTCAACTTTCTTGACATGGTTGAAAATCACAAAATGATCGTTGAAAATTCGGGCCTTCTGAGTGTTTCTGCCCTAAAGCAGTTAGATTGCAAAGGCAAAAAAGTTGTATGTATTCTCAGTGGCGGAAATATGGATGTCATAACCATGTCGTCCGTTGTCCAGCACGGGCTGATTCGCAGAGGCCGTGTATTTACCGTCAGTGTTCAGCTGCCGGATCGTCCGGGAGAACTGCTGCACGTGGCAGATGTGATTGCCAGGGCACAGGGAAATATCATCCGCCTTGAGCACAATCAGTTTGTAAGTATTAATCGAAATGCTGCCGTAGAGCTCACGATTACGATGGAGGCATTTGGCAATGAACACAAGGAGTCAATTATTGAACAGTTAAAGAACGCAGGCTATCAGGCTAAATTGGAGCAGCCGTCTGCGGTTTATCAATAAGGAGGTCAGGATGGGTGAATTAGATTATCGCAAATCTCTTTTGTTTACACCGGAAGGAGTGAGAGATTTATACGGAGAGGACTGTGAGAAACGTCTCAAGATTCAAAATGAGATTCACACAATCATGAAACGATATGGGTTTAAGGACATTCAGACACCTACCTTTGAGTTTTTTGATATTTTCAGTCAGGAGCGCGGAACCGTAAAGTCCAAGGAGATGTTTAAGTTTTTTGACCAATATAACAATACGCTGGTTCTTCGCCCGGATATCACACCGTCGATTGCCAGATGCGTAGCCAAATATTATTCCGAAGAAACGATGCAGATCCGACTTTGCTATACAGGAAATACGTTTGTCCACCGAAGCGGATATCAGGGAAAGCTCTGTGAGATTCAGCAGGTCGGTGCGGAATTGATGAACGACGATTCTTCCGATGCGGACGGAGAGATGATCGCCATGACGATTGAGAGCCTGATTCAAACCGGACTCACTGAATTCAAAGTAGATATCGGACATGCCGGACTGTTTCGCGGTCTGGTCGAAGAGGCCGGATTGAACGAAGAAGAGATTGAGCAGTTAAAACGCTATATCGCAAACAAAAATATATTTGCCGTAGAAGATATGCTGGAAAAGAAAGAGATTTCTTCTTGTGAAAAAGAACTTCTGACTCAACTGCCGGATCTGTTTGGTGACGTTGAGAAAGTGAGAGCGGCAAAAGAAAAGACAAACAACCCTATGGCTCTGGATGCTCTGGAGCGCCTCGAAAAAATAGATCAGATTCTAAAGACCTATGATCTGCAGGAACATATAACATTTGACCTGGGGATGCTCTCCCGGTACGAGTATTATACCGGAGTGATCTTTAAGGCATACACATATGGAACCGGAGATGCGATTGTGAGCGGTGGCCGGTACGATAATCTTGTGGAACAGTTTGGCAAGAAGACATCGGCAATCGGATTGGCATTTGTGATCGATGAACTGATGGCGGCTCTCAGCTCACAGCAGGTTGAAATTCATGCCAAGGAGGAAGATATTGTTATTTTATATCGTTCGGCAAATCGGTCGACTGCGATTGAACTGGCAAGAAAACTCCGAAGTGAAAAGCGCTCTGCCCGGCTTATGAGAAAGAATGCGCAGACTCCATTGGATGAATATAAAGAATATGGGAAAAAGAATGATGTGTCTGTGATTCTCTATATTGACGATACCGGTAATGTCACAGAATTTACACTATCAAATTGAAACAGACGCCGGGATGGCGAAGAAACGAGGTTATCATGAAGTATTTAACGATTGCACTTGCCAAGGGAAGACTTGCCAAGCAGACACTGGCTCTTTTGGAGCAGACAGGAATTACCTGTGAGGAAATGAAAGATAAAGAGACGAGAAAACTGATTTTCGTCAATGAAGATCTCAAATTAAAATTTTTTCTATCAAAGACATCGGATGTTCCTACCTATGTCGAATATGGTGCGGCTGATCTGGGAGTCGTAGGAAGTGACACCATTATGGAAGAGGGACGAAAAGTATTGGAAGTGCTGGATCTTGGTTTGGGAAAATGTGATATGTGTGTGGCCGGACCGGTCAGTGCCAAAGAATTATTGAAAAAAAATGAAGTGATTCGTGTGGCATCCAAATATCCCAAAATCGCAAAGGACTATTTTTATAACCAAAAACATCAGACGGTAGAGATTGTCAAGTTGAATGGATCGGTTGAACTGGCACCGATCGTCGGTCTGTCCGAAGTGATCGTCGATATTGTTGAGACAGGATCCACGCTCCGGGCAAATGGCTTGGAAGTATTAGAGAAAATTTGTCCCCTCTCTGCGCGCGTGATCGTCAATGAGGCGAGCATGAAGCTTCAGCGGGAACGGATTACAACGATCATTAAGAATTTGAAAAATGCTCTGTAAACTCCAATGAGAATATAAAGAAAAGGGGGAATCGATGGTATGCGCATCGTACAATTGACGGAAGAAGAAAAAAAGAATATTCTGGAAAAACTTCTAAAACGAAGTCCCAACCAGTACGATCAGTATCAGGATACGGTAAATCAAATATTAAAAGATATCCGGGAGAGAAAAGACGAGGCGGTCTTTGAATACACGCAAAAATTTGACAAGGCAAAGATCCAGGCAGACAACTTATACGTGTCGCAGGACGAAATCGATGAGGCCTATCAGAAAGTGGATGCCAAATTGATTGAAATCATGAAAAAATCCATTGCCAATATTCGTGAGTTCCACGAAAAACAGCTTCGCAGCAGCTGGATCACAACCAGAGAGGATGGTGTGATCTTAGGGCAGAGAATCACACCACTTGACAGTGTGGGGGTATATGTGCCGGGAGGGAAAGCAGCATATCCATCCAGTGTTCTGATGAATATCATACCGGCCAAGGTTGCCGGAGTGCGCCGGATTGTCATGACGACACCACCGGGAGCAGATGGAAAGGTTAATCCGGCAACGCTTGTGGCTGCACATCTTGCAGGGGCAACCCAGATTTGTAAAGTGGGTGGTGCCCAGGCGATTGGTGCGTTGGCATATGGCACACAGTCCATTCCCAAAGTGGATAAGATTGCCGGCCCCGGCAATATCTTTGTG
This sequence comes from uncultured Eubacteriales bacterium, assembly GCA_900319095.1. Lineage (GTDB taxonomy): Bacteria > Bacillota > Clostridia > Lachnospirales > Lachnospiraceae > Eubacterium_F. The sequence goes on from ONNE01000210.1 coordinate 4,527, forward strand.
GCATTGGCGAAAAAGACGGTATATGGGCATGTCAGTATCGATTCGATTGCCGGTCCAAGTGAGATTTTGGTTTTGGCAGACGAGACGGCAAATCCCCGTTATGTTGCAGCGGATCTGCTTTCACAGGCAGAACACGATGAGCTGGCATCTGCGATTCTGGTGACGACCAGCAGGGAATTGGCCGAGAGCGTTTCCGAGCAGGTAGAGTCCTTTATGAGAGAACTGTCGCGAAAAGAGATCATATCAAAATCAATTGAAAACTATGGATACATTTTATTGACAGATTCCATGGAGAGTGCCATTGACGTAGTCAATGAGATCGCATCCGAGCACCTGGAGATTTTAACAGCCAATCCGTTTGATACGATGACACGGGTCAAGAACGCGGGAGCAATCTTTTTGGGAGAATACAGCAGTGAACCGCTGGGGGATTATTTTGCAGGCCCGAATCACGTTCTTCCGACCAATGGAACAGCCAAATTCTTTTCGCCTCTTTCCGTGGATGATTTCATTAAGAAATCAAGTCTGATTTCCTACTCAAAAGAGGCGCTGGAAAAAGTGCACGAAGATATCATCCAATTTGCCAAGGCAGAGCATCTGACCGCGCATGCCAACTCGATTGCCGTGAGGTTTGGAAAAGAAGTTCTTGACGAACGAGAGTGAATATGATATAGTAACAATGTTGTGAAAAAGTAGATGGTCCTCTGATGAAGTGGTGAGAACAGCCACCGTTTATATTCGTTAAGAACATCAAAAAAATTAGGAGGAACAACAATGAACGAAATTATCAAGAAAATCGAAGAAGAACAGTTGAAGGCTGAAATTCCTGAATTCCATGTAGGAGACACAGTAAAGGTGTATGCCAAGGTAAAAGAGGGACAGCGTGAGAGAACACAGGTTTTTGAGGGCATTGTGCTCAAAAGACAGGGTGGAAGCACTCGTGAGACATTTACTGTCCGCAAATTCTCCAATGGAATTGGTGTAGAGAAGACATGGCCGCTTCACTCTCCAATTGTAGAGAAGATTGAAGTTGTTCGGCTTGGTAAGGTTAGAAGAGCAAAATTGAATTATCTGCGTGGCCGTGTAGGTAAAGCAGCGAAGGTAAAAGAATTAGTTAAATAAGATTGTATTTGCTTTTCAGAGGGACAGCATCGTTGTCATATGACAGCGGGGCGTTGTCCCTTTTTGACTATCATAAATGGAAATGAGGCAGAGCATGAATCTCCTGTTTGAAGAAGAGACGAAAAAAGAGCGAAGAAGACAAGTCATAAAAGAAATCCTATGGTTTATTGTTATGGCTGTTTTGGTGATTATTCTGGCTTGGTTAATTGTTCATTTCGCGCTAAAAAGAGTCAGCATGATCGGAAGTTCCATGGAGACGACTCTGTATAATGGACAGGACACCGTTGTAAACCGAAGCTCCTATCTGATTTTAAAGCCCAAGAGAGGATCGGTCATCGCCTTTTATCCGGAAGCAAATGACGATGAAGATGCAACGGTTCAGAAAGATTCGACGATACAGATCCGCCGGATTGTCGGTTTGCCGGGGGAACGGGTTCAGATCCGGGATGGCAAACTGTATATTAATGATGAGGAATTGAGTGAAAAATATGATTTTGGAGAGATTACATCACCGGGACAGGCAAATCAGGAAATTCTCCTGGATGAGGATGAATATTTTGTCCTGAGTGATAAGCGCTCTGATATTGATGACAGCAGAAGCTCTTCCTTTACCAAAGTGACACGAAAAAATATCATTGGAAAAGTTTTGTTTTCAATGAATCCCTTTGCGATGATCAGTGGACCGCAGGGGACATCGGAACAGGAAACACAAGAGGGAAATGAGTCGGAGACAAACAGCGAATCCGATTAAAAAAAGCGAGGGAAAGTCATGCATTTTCAGTGGTATCCGGGACATATGACAAAGGCAAAACGTGCCATGCAGGAAGATATTCGTCTGATTGATGTTGTGGTGGAGTTGGTGGATGCCAGAATCCCCTACAGCAGCAAAAATCCGGATATTGAATCCCTTGCCCAGGGAAAATCCAGAGTCATTCTTTTGAACAAAAAAGACATGGCAGATTCCAATGTCACAAAGCAGTGGCAGGATTACTATGAAAAAAAGGGATATTTGACATTGGCCGTGAACGCCAGACAGAAACAGGATTTAAAACAAGTCAATTCCCTTATTCAAAAAGCGTGTGAGGAAAAGATACTCAGAGACCGGAAACGGGGGATTATCAATCGGCCGGTCAGAGCGATGATCGTGGGGATTCCCAATGTCGGAAAATCGACATTTATCAATAGTTTTGCGGGAAAATCCTGTGTGAAGACAGGAAATAAGCCCGGGGTGACAAAAGGAAAGCAGTGGATCCGGCTCAATAAACAGGTCGAATTGTTGGATACACCGGGAATTTTGTGGCCCAAATTTGAAGATCAAAAGGTTGGTCAGCATCTTGCATTTATCGGTTCGATCCGCGATGAACGGATACAGAGCGTCGATCTTGGATTAGATCTGATTGAATTTTTGGAAAAAGAACATGTTGGGATTTTAGAAAAGCATTATCAGATAGAAGAGAAGGAAGATTCAGTGGAGGTTCTCAACGACCTCGCGATCCGAAGAGGGTGTATTCAAAAGGGACAGACTCCAAATCTTGACAAAGCCGCATTTCTTCTACTGGATGATTTTCGAAATGCACGTTTAGGGAAAATAAGTATCGAAACACCTTCAGATGGTAAGGAGGGACAAGATGAAACTGGACCAGGAAATTGAGGAGAGTCTTCGATTTTGCGAAGAGCTGTTATCTCATCAGGAGAAAAAGACGACGCCTCCTTCAGAGATAGAGAAATCATTGCAGAGTTTGATGTCAGCGGTCGCCATGCCGAAAAAGGAAGACGCAGTCGAGCCTGAACCACAACCGGTACCTGAACCACAACCAGAGCATGAGCCACAACCGGAGCCTGAACTACAACCGGAGCCTGAACCACAACCGGCACCTCAGTTAATGGTTGAACCGGAGCCTGAGCCGGAGTTCCAGATGCCAGTTGAACCGGCACCTGAGCCGGAGCCTGAACCGGAACCGGCTGCCCAGCCAAAAGAGAAGTCATCCGGTCTGGTTCTGGAAGCGGTTGACGCTGCCTCGTATGTCAAGGATGGGGAGGGGGAAGAGTATCGGGAGAAGCATCCGGTCCTTCGGGTCATGCTGAATTCATTCATATGCATTGTGGCAGCCTTTTTGTTGTCTTTGTTCATCACGAAATTTGTGGCATACCACACATCTGTTGAGGGCAGTTCAATGGAGACATCGCTTCAGAGCGGAGACCAGCTCGTGATTGAAAAAGCAAGCTACCGCTTTGTAAATCCTCACCGGTTTGATGTCATTGTCTTTCCATACAGTACCAATGTCAGCTATATTAAGCGCATTATCGGACTTCCGGGAGAGACGGTCCGGATCGAGGATGGGATTGTCTATATCAATGGTGAACCGCTGCAGGGAGATCACGGAAAAGAAGAGATTGAAGATCCGGGGCTTGCCTCTGAGGACATCGTGTTGGGAGCCGATGAATATTTTGTTTTGGGAGATAACCGCAATGCCAGTGTAGACAGTAGAAGGTCGGAAGTGGGCATTATACAAAAATCTCAAATTCAAGGAAAAGCATGGCTGAGATTTTTCCCATTTAGTGGTTTTGGTTTTGTAAAATAAAGGATAGGTAAGATGGAGATTGAAAAGAAATACCGGGTGATTCAAATTCCGGAGAATCTGGATCAATTTGAGGCATTTGAGATTGAACAGTGTTATCTGTCAACCCGGCCGGTGCTGCGGATTCGGAAGAAAAATGATGATTATATATTGACTTATAAAAACCGGGATTCGAAGGAGTGCAAAGAGATTACGGATGTGTGTGTGGCGCAGGAAGTTGAGCTGCCACTGACATCACAGGCATATTGCCATCTGAAAGAAAAAGCCGATGGAATTCCGATTCGAAAGACACGGTACTGCATCCCTTATGAGTCATATCGGATTGAATTGGATGTCTTTCATGATGCATATGAGGGAATGTATCTGGCAGAAGTGGAGTTTCCATCCGTAGAAGAAAGCCGCCGGTTTTCTCCGCCAAATTGGTTTGGAGAAGACGTCAGCGGTGATTATCATTACACCAATAGTTATCTGGCACTGAAAAATAATAGTTTACAAGAATCATAAAATATGGTAAGATAACGGAGTTAGTAAATACTGCTGCTCAGGTTTCGGATTTCTCCAACCAAATCTTAGTAGTGGCGAATTCAAAAAATGGAGGTTACAGATATGATGACACAGGAAAAGAAAGCAGAGATCATTGCAGCTTACGGAAGAAAACCTGGTGATACCGGTTCACCGGAGGTACAGATTGCTCTTTTGACAGAGAGAATCAACACTCTGAACGAGCACTTAAAGGTGAACAAAAAAGATCATCACTCACGTCGTGGTCTTTTGAAGATGGTAGGTAAGAGAAAAGGACTTTTGGCATATTTGCAGAAAAACGACTTGGAAGGATACCGTAATCTGATCGAGAAGTTGGGTCTGCGCAAATAATTTAGTTGATAGGAGTGCTTCGTCTATTGTGCGAGGCACTTTTCTTCATATGGTAAAAGCGAGGAATGAGTCATGAGAAATCGTAGTCAGGCGATGGTGTGCCGCGATGGAAAAATCCTATTGGTAGAGCATAAGCTGTTTGGGAGAGATTTTTTTAATCTTCCCGGTGGTGGAATTGAAGACGGCGAGACACCGGCCGAGGCGGCTTTGAGAGAACTAAAAGAAGAGACCGGGGTGAGTGGAACGATTGTCCGTCCGCTGACCATCGAATATAAGCCGGATCTTGAGAGCCGGATTTTTACATTTTTGGTAGAGGTTCCCCAGGGAGCGATTCCAATCATCGGTATTGATCCGGAACTGCCACCTGAAAAGCAGAGCATCGTAGATGTTCAGTGGAAGGCATTGAATGAGATTCCTGAGAGAGACCGGGCATATCTGTTCGGAGCGGGACTTATGCGGGTTCCGGAATTTCATGATGAGGTAATATCCTGGAAAGATGATGATATCAGTTATCCCAGTTGAGAGATGACAGGGATTGCGAAAAAGAATCCTCAAAAAAAGAGCAAGCTTGCATTTTCCAAATTTTTCATGTATAATAAGAAAGATTGTGAAAATACAGAGAATGAAAGAGATATTTAAAAGGAGAAAGATTATGTACAAGACATTTAGTATGGAACTTGCCGGCAGAACTTTGACGGTTGACATTGACCGTGTAGCTGCACAGGCAAACGGTGCCACATTTATGCGTTATGGTAATACCGTTGTATTGTCTACGGCAACAGCTTCCGAGAAGCCGAGAGAGGGAATTGACTTTTTTCCTCTGAGTGTTGAATATCATGAGAAGATGTATTCGGTTGGACGTATTCCCGGTGGCTTCACCCGAAGAGAGGGAAAGCCATCCGATAATTCGATTTTGACTTGTCGTGTGATTGACCGCCCAATGCGGCCATTATTTCCAAAAGATTATAGAAATGATGTTACGCTTGAAAATCTGGTAATGGATGTTGATCAGGATTGTGCACCGGAGCTCGTGGCGATGCTCGGCTCGGCTCTGGCTACCTGTATTTCGGATATCCCATTTGACGGACCGACTGCAGCAACGCAGGTGGGACTGGTCGATGGTGAACTAGTTTATAACCCAACCAGCCAGCAGAGAGAAGTTTCGGATCTGGCACTTACCGTTGCGTCCACCCGTGATAAAGTAATTATGATCGAGGCGGGAGCCAACGAAGTTTCTGAGGAGACGATGATCGAAGCAATCTACGGTGCCCATGAGCTCAATGGACAGATCATTGAGTTTTTTGATAAGATTGTCGCTGAGTGCGGAAAAGAAAAACATGAGTATGAGCATTTTGAGATTCCGGCACAGATGTATGATGACATGGTGAATTTTATCACACCGGAAGCGATGGAAGATGCTGTATTTACGGATGTCAAACAGGTTCGTGAGGAAAATATACGCAAGATTAAAGAACAGTTGGAAGAGCGGTATGAGACCGAGCACGAGGACTGGATGGGACTGATTGACGATGCGGTCTATAAGTTCCAGAAAATGACCGTTCGCAAGATGATTTTGAAAGATCATAAACGCCCGGACGGAAGAGAAGTCAAGCAGATTCGTCCACTCCATGCCGAAGTAGATGTTCTACCGACCGTTCACGGTTCCGGTCTGTTTTCGCGCGGACAGACACAGGTGCTGAACATTACTACATTGGCACCGCTCTCTGAAAAACAGAAATTAGACGGACTGGATTTAAATAAGACGGACAAGCGTTATATTCACCATTACAATTTCCCGTCATGGTCGGTGGGTGAGACAAGACCTTCCCGCGGACCGGGACGTCGTGAGATCGGACATGGTGCATTGGCTGAGAGAGCACTTTTGCCGGTGATCCCAAGTGAGGAAGAATTTCCATATACGATTCGTACCGTCTCCGAAATTCTTGAGTCGAACGGTTCGACGTCTCAGGGAAGTATCTGTGCATCAACCCTTTCTCTGATGGCGGCAGGTGTCCCGATCAAGGCACCGGTTGCCGGTATTTCGGTTGGACTCGTGACCGGAGAGACCGATGATGATTATCTGATTTTGACGGATATACAAGGCCTGGAAGATTTCTTTGGCGATATGGACTTTAAAGTTGCCGGCACGCACAAGGGAATCACGGCAATCCAGATGGATATCAAAATCCACGGATTGACAAGAGAAATTGTTGAGCAGGCGATCTATCGCACCAAAGAGGCGAGAGAATACATTTTGGATGAAGTCATGCTCAAGGCAATTGACAAACCACGTGAAGAGGTTAGTGTCTATGCACCTAAGATTCAGCAGATCACGATTGATCCGCAAAAGATTGGTGATGTGGTTGGTCAGCGAGGCAAGACGATCAATGCCCTGATTGACCGGACCGGTGTAAAGATTGACATTACCGATGATGGTGTTGTATCTGTGTGCGGAACAGAGAAGGCTTCCATGGATGAGGCGATTCGCCTGATCCAGATCATTGCCACCGATTTTGAAAAAGGACAGATTCTTGAGGGAACCGTTGTCAGCATCAAAGATTTTGGCGCGTTCATCGAATTTGCCCCTGGCAAAGAGGGAATGGTTCACATCTCCAATATTGCCAATCGGAGAATCAACCATGTTGAGGATGAACTCACACTGGGTGACAAAGTCAAAGTAATCTGTCTTGGAAAAGACAAGATGGGCCGCATCAGTTTTAGTATCAAAGATGTTCCGGCAGAAAACTAACGCTATATAAAAAGATGATCAAAGACATTTCCTGTCATATTTACAGGGAATGTCTTTTTTTGTGTGCATATTCCTCTCTGATAAGGCGCATACTATCTACATCCGGGCAAAATGCCGTCAAAAAATTGAGGAGGGGCTATATATGAAAGAGCAACAGGAAAAGGATATTTTAGAATTTGGCACGTCGCAGATGGACGAGATACAGACTTTGTCCATCATAGGAGAAATCGAGGGACATGACTGTCTGTCAGAAAATGTGAAGACAACAAAATATGAACACTTGTTACCAATGCTGGCAAAAATCGAACAGAGTGATTCCGTTCGCGGCATTTTGCTCATCATGAATACGGTTGGGGGAGATGTATCTTGTGGCCTTGCGCTGGCGGAGATGATTGCCAGTATAAGCAAGCCGACGGTATCCCTCATCATTGGCGACAGTCATTCGATTGGGGTACCGCTTGCGGTTGCGACGGATTATTCTTTTATTGTGCCATCGGCGACGATGATGATTCATCCGGTTCGCATGAGCGGTCAGGTCCTGGGAACCCCGCAAACCTATAATCAGTTTCAGCAGATTCAGGATCGGATTTTAGATTTTATCGCCTGCCATAGCCGGGCAAAAAAAAGTGTGTTGGAGGAGCTTATGATGAATACCAGTATGTTATCCAAGGATCTGGGGACGGTATTGGTGGGAAAAGAAGCAGTCAGCCGGGGACTTGTCAGTGAAGTGGGGGGAATTGACCGGGCTCTCAAAAAATTAAAACATCTGATTGATGATGTGAGATAAGTTTACTTGCATGAAACCATTTTTCGTAGTATAATATTTTGTGATTTTTATGAAAGGGAGCGTTATGATACGATATGGCTGCGAAAAAGGGTAAGAAAAAAACAACGCCAAAGAAGAGGGCATCGGCCAAAAAAACATCGGTAAAACAAAGCAGACAGACGAATCCGATGCAGAGAGAGATTATTTTTTTAGCGGTTCTGGTTTTTGGTGTTCTTTCTATCATGAGTGTATTTCATATGTGCGGTGTATTCGGGGAATATCTGAATACACTGCTATTTGGTATGCTGGGAGGTCTTGCTTATGTTTTCCCGGTTTATTTGATTGGAGCAGCCGGAATCTTTATTTCCAATGACAAAAATCGAAAGATCCGCCAAAAAGTCCTCTTTAGCGCCGGGATTTTCTGGTTTCTTTGTGGTGCCTTTCAGTGGGTGGTCGATGATCCGGTAAAACATTTTTGGGAATTGTATTCGGTCTGTGCCCAAAACCAGGGAGGAGGCGGTGTGCTCGGAGGCATCCTGTCGGTTCCCTTAACTGTCTTTTTGGGAAGAGCCGGTGCGATTATCGTTATTTTGGCGGGAATTCTCTTGTTTTTTATGTTGATTACCGGAAAGCATTTTTTTGCCTCCATTTATCAACTATATTCTGAGAGGGATAAAGATTCCTATGTAGAATATGAAGAAGATGAGGATTTTAGTGAGAATTTTGATCGAAGCCCGACTAAAAGAAAAATGAATACGTTTACGTTTGATCGGGAGAAGAAAAAGCCGGCAAAGGAGCCGGTCGTCCAGGATGAGATAAAGATTATCGGAACTCCGCAAATGGATGAGAATGAAACACCCATTTACCGCGAGGAAATGGAGAATAAGTTCGGTCGGCAGCAAGAGGCTTTACAAGAAAAACCAAAGGATAAAACAAAATCGAAAAAATCAGAAAAAAAATCGGAAAAGGTTAAAATCACAAAAGAGGATGAAAAAGAACTGGAGAAAGTGCAAAAACAACTGGACGAGGCTGCTTCGATGCAAATATCCTATAAATTTCCGCCTCTTTCACTCCTAAGTCGCCCGACCCGGTCAAAAAAGGGAATGACACCGGATGAATTGCGTGGCACAGCCGGAAAACTGCAAGAGACGTTAGAGAGTTTTGGTGTCCACGTAAAATTAGGTGACATCAGTCTGGGACCGAGTGTGACCCGGTATGAATTAATTCCGGAACAGGGAGTGAAGGTGAGCAAGATCACCAGCCTGAGTGACGATATCAAATTGAGTCTGGCGGCATCGGATATCCGGATCGAGGCACCGATTCCGGGAAAAGCCGCAGTCGGAATTGAAGTGCCCAATCCGGAGCGCGCGAGTGTTTCCCTGAGAGAATTATTGGAAAGTACAGAATTTGAGAAAGCAAAATCAAAAGTCACGTTTGCCGTGGGCAAAGATATCAGCGGAAAAACCATTGTGACGGATATTGCCAAGATGCCGCATCTGTTGATTGCCGGTGCGACCGGTTCC
>ONNE01000209.1 GCA_900319095.1 uncultured Eubacteriales bacterium
ATATGGCACTTCCTATACATTGATTCATTATGAGGAGGAAATACAATGAAGTTAATTGACTTGAAGGAAAACAGGACAGCTTTGATTTCGGGGCTGGAGGGTGATACAAGGTTTGTGAGTCGTATTACATCCATCGGTTTGACACCGGGTTGTCGTGTCAAGATTGTAAAAAATGACAAGAGCAGACCGATTCTATTGTATTCGAGAGATACCATGATTGCACTTAACCGTAATGAGTGCAGTGGAATTGAGGTTGAGGAGGTGAAGGCATGAGTGCAGCAACTACGGTCGCCCTTTTGGGTCAGCCAAATTCAGGCAAGTCAACACTCTTTAATGCGTTGACAGGCCTGCGTCAGCATGTGGGGAATTGGCCGGGAAAGACGGTTGAGAAAAAAGAGGGCAGTTTTAATCACAATGGAAAATCTTATAAAGTGGCGGATCTGCCGGGGTCTTACAGCCTTCTGGCAAATTCAGATGAAGAGGTTATCACAAGGGACTTTATTGCGTCAGGAGAGGCGGATGTGGTCTGCATCCTTGCGGACAGTTCACAGCTACAGAGAAGCCTTTTTATGCTGGCAGATTATTCAGGCATCACGACACCGTGTTTTTTGGTGCTCAATATGGTCGATGTTGCAGAAGAACAGGGGAAAAAGATTGATGTGGAGGCGATTGAAAAGAAGCTTGGCATTCCGGTACTTCCCTTTTCTGCAACGGATACAAAATCCTATGATGCTTTCTATGAGACTTTGGAGCGTGCCATAAAGGAAAAGAAAAATGTGGATTCTTTGGAATTGCAAAAGAAGTATGATGATGTCCGGGGGTTTGAGGAAATAAAAAATATGATTCCGGAGAATACAATTCCAGGCTTTTCCTCCATGTGGCTCACGGCAAAAGTTCTTGAAAATGACAAAGTTGTATCTGCCAAATTAAAAAATACATTAGGTGACGATGTATACAGCGAGATCGAGATGACCAAAAAAGAATCTCAGGGAGCAGTGGCGATGGGCAGCAGTAAGTTTGCGTGGATTGACTATCTGTTGGACGGTGCCGTCAATGAGACAAAGGAAAATGTATCTCTGAGCAGGCTCGACCGTATCTATACGAGCAGAATCTGGGGAAAGCCAGCGGTAATACTAACGGTTATTTTGGGACTGATTGCTTCTTTTATTCCGGCACTGCCACTGATGGGGATCGGTCAGGTAATACCCTATTTAAAGATTCCGGTGGAAGCCGGGTTGTCAGCGATTAACTGTCCGACATTTATCATAGCGGTTTTAAACGATGTTGTGATTCAGTCTCTGGCATTTATTGTTCAGATGCTTGGATTTGTGTTTGGTGTTACTCTGGTCTTTGGACTCTTAGAAGAGGTAGGCATTATGGCACGTATCTCCTATGTATTTGACAATACGATGGGAAGACTTGGCTTACAGGGAAAGTCGGTCATGCCTTTTCTTGTCAGTTTTGGCTGCACAATGGGTGGTGCCGCAGGCACAAGAGTGATTGATAACTGGGGTCAGAAAGTCTTGACAATTGCTCTTGCATGGGCGGTTCCGTGTGGGGCGGCATGGTCGATTGTACCGATGCTTTCTACGATATTTTTTGGACCGGGAGCGGTATTAGTTATTATCGCAATCTTGCTCACGATGATTTTACATATGTGGATTACAGCCAGGATTTTTGGAAGAAATCTTGTAAAAAAAGAAGACCGATACGGAATGATCATGGAACTGCCACCATATCACAAGCCCAAATGGGGCTCCCTGTTTCGCTATGTTCTTGGCAGGACAAAGGACACTTTTTTCAGAGTGACAAAGGTTGTACTTTTGGTATGTGGCATCTTTTGGCTTCTCTCTTATTCCTTCACACCGGATGGAAATCCGATTTTACAGACAGTAGGACTTGCCATAGAGCCTGTGACCCGGGTATTTGGTCTTCCATGGCAGCTGTTTCTTGCATTTATCGCCTCTTCTGTCGGCAAAGAGGGTGCGGTCGGTGTCATTAGTGCACTCTTTACCGGGGGCTCTTATTCCGGAGCATTTACTGCTGCGATGAGCGGAGCTGCTGTTGACAATGCAACCCTGAGTGCGCTGTTGTTATCCAATGTGACAAAACCGGAGGCGCTTGCTTTTATTTTTGCAATCACATTTAATCTGCCGTGCGTGGTAGCGCTCGCAGCAACTTATCAGGAAATCCATTCGGCAAAGTGGACGATTCGAATTGCTCTATACTACACATTAAGTGCCCTGATTTTGGCATTTATCACGTACCATATTGGCCTTTTGATCTGGTGAGGGAGGATTGCTTATGGAGAAACTTCTTTCGCTTTTAAAGGATGGGCAGGCAAGAACGATAGAATTGCTTGCCTTGGAATTAAATACCGGGACGGAGGACATTTTACGACAGCTCGAATATCTTGAGAATATGGGGATCATTCGGAAAGTAAAAATGAACGCAGGAGGCTGTGGAAACTGTTCGAATTGTATGACATCGGGGCAAAACAATCCTGCTGTCTGTAGAGGCTGTCTGCCTGAGAGTGGTTTTCAAAATATGGGCGAGATTTGGGAAGTAGTCTGATTAAAAAATAAAAAGGCCGGTCTTTTTGAGGGGTATGAACCTCAATTAGGCGGGCCTTTTTTGGGTAGATTGCTTGTTGACATATTCCACAAGTGGAACTAAAATGAGAGTGTTTCGATTCTTTTGATTCCATGCATGAAAATTACCGGCATTCGCAAGTTGTTGTTTTAGGAGATGAAAAGTGAAAAAATACACCATACCAATCGTCCTGTTGATCGTATTTGAGACAATCGCCATAACTCTGTGGCTGACAAAAAATAATCTGTTTTATCTGTTTAATTTTAGCTACATTGGGATTTCCATCTCATTGGGGATGTTTCTTCTTATAAGAAAGTATAAGTATGCAAGACGCATTGTTCAGCTTCTTGTCGGGCTCTACATGTTTGTGTATCTGGGACTTATCAGTCATGAAAATATGCAGATCGAGGGCTTTTGGTATTATCTGTTCACCGGGGTATTTGAAGCGGCGACGATTCACTATGTCGTAGCGAAGATATTCGGGCCTCTGGTATTCGGGAGAGGATGGTGTGGATATGCCTGCTGGACGGCAATGGTATTGGATTTTTTGCCATATAAAGTTCCTGACAAATCCCGGAAAAAGCTCGGATGGATAAGGTATCTGACATTTGCGGCTTCCCTGATCTTTGTTGCAGCGCTGTTTCTTGCCAAAGTCACAAACATAGAGCGAATCATGTTTCTGGCATTTATCATTGGCAATGCAGTATATTATGTTTTTGGGATTGCTCTGGCATTGATCTTTAAGGATAACCGGGCATTTTGCAAGTATATCTGTCCCGTTGCCGTTTTTTTAAAGCCGATGAGCTATTACTCGCTGATGCGGGTTAAATGTGATAAAGAAAAATGTATATCCTGTGGAAAATGCAAACGCATATGTCCGATGAATGTGGATGTTACGGACAATTCCAGAAAACGGGTCAACGGAACAGAGTGTATCTTGTGTATGGAATGTGTGAGAAATTGTCCTCAAAAAGCGTTGTAGGGGGGAACAA
>ONNE01000207.1 GCA_900319095.1 uncultured Eubacteriales bacterium
GGGAGATTTTAGAGAACTTCACCGGCCCGGATTCTGATCAGAACTGGGGCAAGAAACTCGTCAGCGAAGACTTTCCGAGAAAACAATGGGAAGAGAGAAGTCATGTCCGGATTCAGAGCGAAGAAAACCAAGTCATTTACACCAAGACAGGTGATGTCATCACCCCGGATGTCTATGACGAAATCGTCACTTTACCGGAAGAATGGCTATCCCGGATGAGAACATCCGATGGCAAATTTAAAAAAATAATCCTTTACTATACAAGCGGAAGTGTCTTGTATATGTACAGGGAAAAAGCAATTCAAAAAATAGAAAAGGTGATTGAGACGGCAAAAAATCATTCCGAAGACACCGTCTTGATCTGGCGCACAGACGGGGCAGCGAAGGAAGTCCTTGAAAAAAAATTGCCTGACATATGGAATCGCTATCAGCAGTTGAGAGAGCAATTCGATCAGGAAAAGATCGGCATAGTGGATGAATCCGATAAGGGAGACGGTGCAGTGAAAATTTGCGATGCTTTTTATGGAGATGCCGGTATTCTCATGAGTCAATGCAGAATCAAGGAGAAACCGGTTTTGTGGCAGAATCCGGAGATTTGCAGCGTGTGTGTGCCGCTTCTTGATAAATGATGCAATTTATGATAAAATGAGTTAGAGAGTGGGGATTGATAAAAAGAGAGTGAATGGATTATGATGAAACAAAAGCTATTGAAGAAAATTAAAGATCACTCTGTTCGGGTAGGTGTAGTTGGACTGGGATATGTTGGTCTGCCACTTGCTGTTGAAAAGGCCAAAGCAGGATTTACGACAATTGGGTTTGATATTCAAAAAGAAAAAGTGGAGATGGTCAATCAGGGAATCAACTATATCGGAGATGTGGTAGACTCTGAGTTGGCAAAGCTGGTTGAGAAGGGGACTTTGTCTGCGACGCATGATTTTTCCGCTGCAGAAAAGGTTGATTTTATTGCAATCTGCGTTCCGACACCACTGGACAATCATCAACAGCCGGATATCAGTTATGTTCGATCATCGGTAGAAGAGATCGCAAAGTATCTGCACAAAGACATGATGATTGTATTGGAATCAACGACTTATCCGGGGACGACAGAGGAGATGGTCAAGCCGATTTTAGAAAAGACGGGTTTGATCTGCGGAGAGGATTTTTATCTTGGATTCTCACCGGAGAGAGTGGATCCGGGAAACTTGATCTACAAGACCAAGAATACCCCGAAAGTGATTGGTGGAATCGGTGAGGATGCCACGGAAGTGATTGCTGCCATGTATGAGCAGGTGCTTGCTTCCGAGGTGGTGAAGGTTTCTTCTCCGGCTGTGGCAGAGATGGAAAAGATATTGGAAAACACATATCGCAACGTCAATATTGCGCTTGTCAATGAGTTAGCGATGTTGTGCGATAAGATGGGGGTCAATGTCTGGGAAGTGATTGAGGCGGCTAAGTCAAAGCCTTATGGGTATCAGCCCTTTTATCCGGGTCCCGGATTAGGAGGACATTGTATTCCGTTGGATCCCTATTATCTGACATGGAAGGCGAGGGAGTACGGATTTCACACTTCCATGATTGAGAGTTCTATGATGATCAATGACCGGATGCCGGAGTACTGCACTGGCAGAGCAATGAGGATACTGAATCGATTTGGAAAGTCGATGAAAGGGGCAAGGATTCTTGTTTTAGGAGTTGCCTATAAGCAGGATATTGATGATTGTCGGGAAAGCCCTGCGGTTCGGGTGATTGAATGCTTAAAAAAAGAGATGGCACAGGTGGATTTTTATGACCCGTATATTCCGGTATATCAGGATCATGGAATCGAGTATCGGGGGCTTGAAAAGATCGATCAGACCGTGATTGAGAGATATGATCTGGTGATCATTACAACCGCACACACGGATGTGGATTATGAGTTAGTTCAGAGGAGTGCCAAAGTCATTTTTGACACGAAAAATGTTATGAAAAAGGTTAAGGACCGACATAATATTGAGGTACTATAGTAAAAAGGAGTTTACGAATGGAACTAGTGATTTATGGAGCATGGGGAATTGCCCATGCTGTCTGTGAGGCGATCACACACCTCGCACCAAAAAGAAAGATCAAATGTTTTTTGGTAACGGATGCCGGTGTCAATCCAAGGACGGTTGCGGGGATACCGGTGAGAGCTTTACAGGAGTTGGCCGACAGTTTATCAGAGGAAGAAAAGAAAAAGATTCAGGTTTTGATTGCCACGCAGGAATGTTGGATGCCTGAAATTGAAAAAAGTTTGGATCAGGCAGGGCTTACCTGTCATACTCGCATGACATCGGAGCGATGGACAGAACTGATGAGCTGCTATTATTTGAGTGAGAAAAAATGTATGCCATTGCAGGCGTTGCCGATTGGCTTTCATGAGAGCAGCCTGCAAATCTATATGTCTAAATTCTATCAGGACAAGCCGCTGGCGGACTCCTATTCATTGCCGGAGTACATTATCCCGATTCAGGTTGGAGCTGCTCTATGCGATGAAAGAGTGGCAGAAGTCACGGATTGTGAGGGAGAAAATATATCAGAAAAAAATCCTAATTATTCTGAATTGACAGCGTTATACTGGATGTGGAAAAATTGCCTAAGCAAAGAATCTACAGGGGTAGAATACTATGGCTTGACACATTATCGAAGGATCATGGAATTGACAGCGGATGACAGGCTCAGACTTTTAGATAATGATGTGGATGTCGTATTGCCGTATCCGATGCCTCACAATCAGGAGATTGGCTTTTTTTGTGATATCTATTTGAGAGAGGGAGATCGACGGACAATGGAGAGGGTGATTGAGGAAATTTGTCCGGAGTACAAAGGAGTTTATGATCGGATTATCCATCAATTCTATCTGTATCATCATAATATAATCGTTGCCAAGAAAGAAGTATTAAAAGAATATTGTGACTGGCTGTTCCCGATACTTGAGAGGGTGGAGGAGCTGAGCGTTCCAAAGAGTGTCGACAGGAAGGACCGATATATCGGTTATCTGGCAGAAGCGTTAGAGACCGTGTATTTTATGGGAAAAAAGGATGAACTCAATATCGTACATACCGGATTTCGTTTTATGGTGTGAGGGAGGAATTATGTTAATAAGCAGATATACTGGTTTATGCGTTAAAAGAGTTATTAATGAAAGAAGCATACAAACATTAGGGTATATTGGAGATGTATCTTACAAAGATATGGCTACTTATGTTAATGATACTAAGTATTTAAGAAATATATCTGACAATATAAAAATGATAATTACTACGGAAGAAATATACAATATGTCAGAATATAGAGAAATTGGTTATGTTTTAGTAGATAATCCTAAAGAGTACTTTTTTGCTCTACATAATTCATTAAAGAATAATGAAGAGTATGTAGGAAAAAGAAAAGAGAGTTATATTGATGAGAGTGCTCAGATTGGAAAAAACGTAAGCATTGCCCCTGATAATGTATATATTGGTAAGAACGTTATCATTGAAGATTTTGTGAAAATATATGAAAATACATATATTGATGATGATTGTACCATATGCGCTGGAACTAAGATTGGAAGTATAGGGTTTCAAAATATTATGACGAGAAAAGGGAGAATTCCAATATTACATTATGGAGGCACTCATTTAAAGAAAGGAGTGGTTGTTCACTGCAATGTTTGTATTGACAGGGCTTTATTTCCTTGGGATAGTACGATAATTGGTGAGAATACTCAGATTGACAATATGGTCCATGTCGCGCATGGAGTAAAGATTGGTGATAATTGCTCTGTGGCGGCAGGGGCTAATATATGCGGTAGGACTTTGATTGAAGATGAAGTTTGGATCGGTGCTGGAACTATTGTTAGCAATGGACTACATATTAAGAATAAAGCGAGACTAAATATTGGTTCGGTTATAGTCAATAATTGTAGTGAGAATAGTGAATGGTCTGGAAATTTGGCTATTCCACATACTAAATATTTAGTGCATCATGTAAAAAAATTAAGAGGAAAATAGAAAGGTGAAAAAGATGAAAATTGAAACAGTTATCAAAGAAGCGTTAGAGGAATTAAACAGTCAATTGGATGAAGAAATAGTCTATGACAAAGAGATGAAATTAATTGGCAAAAATGCATCCATGGATTCGATGACTTTTGTTACGTTTATGACAATCATCGAGGAACGGGTGGAAGATGAAATGGACCAGGATATTGAGATTGTGTCGGATAAGGCTTTTTCACGAGAAAATAGTCCTTTTCGCACGATTGCAACGCTGGAAGACTTTATCGCTGAATTATTGAGTGAATAATTGTAAGTCTCGAAATAAATAGAAAGAAGAGAGTGGAAGAATGGTTATCGTGGTTACGGGTTCGCGAAAAGGAATTGGTCGCTTTTTATGTGAACAATATCTGAAAGAGGGGCATACTGTCATCGGCTGCAGCCGTGGGGAGAGTGATCTTGAGCATGAAGCTTATCACCACTTTGAAGTGGATATGACACAGGAGACGCAGGTGCATCAATTTGCAAAACAGGTCAGAAGACAATTTAAAGTGGTTGATGTACTGATTAATAATGCCGGAGCTGCCTCCATGAATCACTTTATGATGACACCACTGGATACGGCAAGACGTCTGATGGATCTGAATTATCTGGCAGCGCTTTCCGGGGCAAAAGAGTTTATGAGTTGTCTGAGAAAATCAGAACATGGACGAATTGTGAATTTTTCTACCGTTGCTGTTCCACTCAATCTCGAGGGAGAACTTGCTTATACCTCGTCTAAGGCGGCTGTAGAGGAGATGACTAAGATTATGGCAAAAGAGAGTTCTGTGTATGGAGTGACGGTAAATGCAGTCGGACCGACTCCGATTCACACAGATCTGACAGCAAAAGTTCCGGAAGAAAAAATGGACAAGCTTTTGAGCAGTCAGGCAATCCATCGTTTTGGCGATTTTGAAGATGTGAAGAATGTGATTGATTTTTACATCAGTCCGAAAAGTGATTTTGTGACCGGACAGGTGATTTATTTGGGAGGCGTAAACCGATGAACATAGATTTTATTAAAGAAAATATGCAATTGCATGAGAAAGAACTCGCAGTGGTTTCGTCTGGAAAGGAATATACCTTCCGGGACATCTATGAAGAATATGAAAATGCCCTTTCTTTCTTGCAGGAAAATGCTGTTAAGCAGGGACAAGTGGTGGCTCTTCTTGCTGATTTTACTCCGGTGTCCATGGCATTGATGCTGGCTCTGGTTGAATGCGATGTCATTATTGTTCCGATATCAAAGACGATAAAGCAGATTGATTCTTATTTGAGAGTGTCAGAAACAGAAGTGTTTATTGATGCGTCGGGAGATTCTCTGCGGATTAAACGTATGGGAAATGTGGTAGAACATCCGATGTTGTTGCAGTTGAGAGAGACGCGGAATCCCGGCTTGATTTTATTTTCATCTGGAACGACCGGTGAACCCAAAGCAGCACTGCATGATTTGACTTATCTGATGAAAAAATTTAAAAAGCCGGGAAAGGTACTTCGGACGATTACATTTTTACTGTTTGATCATATCGGTGGCTTCAATACATTGTTTCACTCTCTGGCCAACGGTGGAACGATTGTGACAGTGCAGACAAGAGAAGCGGAGGAGATTTGTCAATTAATCGAAAGATATCATGTGGAACTTTTGCCGACATCCCCGACGTTTATCAATATGATTCTTCTCAGCCGTGCCTACGAGAAATATGACTTATCCAGTTTGAAAATAATATCTTACGGAACGGAACCCATGCCGGAGTCGACATTAAAGCAGCTGAATAAATTGTATCCGGAAATAAAGTTAAAACAGACATATGGCTTGTCCGAGGTCGGGATCATGGCAACAAAATCAGAGGCATCGGATTCTCTATGGATGAAACTTGGTGGGGAAGGATATGAGACAAAAATTGTTGATGACATTCTTTATATACGTGCCAGATCCGCGATGATTGGTTATCTGAATGCGCCATCACCGTTTGATGAAGAGGGATGGTTTAATACAAAGGACAAAGTTCTGATCAAGGGGGACTATTTAAAAATTTTAGGCCGTACAACGGATCTGATAAATGTCGGTGGGGAAAAGGTATACCCAATTGAAGTAGAGAGCACGCTTCTTGAGATGGATGAAATCAAGGATGCTCGTGTCTATGGGGTAGATCATCCGTTGACCGGGAAAATGGTTGTTGCGGAACTGAATGTTGATGAAGAAAATCAGAACCGGGATTTTATCAAGAAAGTCCGAGGTTACTGTAAAGACCGATTGGAACGGTTTAAAATTCCGGCAAAATTTGTCTTTGCAGAGGGAAATATGCACGGAGACCGGTTTAAGAAGAAACGGTGAAAATATAAAGATCAAAGAAGGAGTGGACGTATGTATTTGGAGATTATTGCAGAAAATTACAAAAAGAAAGTTTGTCAGTTTTTTGTTCCGGTGAGAAATAGGATTGCAAGACAGTATATGGATATTTTTAATTCTGAGATAGATTTTGAAAATCCAAAAAGATTTACAGAAAAAATGTGGCTTTTAAAGGTGATAAATGGGAAGAGACAAAAAAAATTATTACAGATGTGTTATGATAAGTACAATGTTCGCCAGTACATAAGGGAAAAATTGGGAGAAGTAAAGGGGGAAGAAATTTTAAATACGGTATATGGGGTGTATAACAGTGTTGAGGAAATAGACTTTGAAAAGCTTCCTGATTCTTTTGTATTAAAGATTACTCAAAGTTCTGGATGGAATATTATTTGTCCAGATAAATCTAAACTTAATATTAAAGAAATAAAAGAACAACTGAAAAAATGGTTATTCATTTCAAGAAATATTCGGGGAACCTTTGAAGAAAGCTATGTATTTGATGGAAAAGCAAAAATTGTGTGCGAGCGTATGCTCTTAGATGAAAATGGGAATATTCCGACGGATATTCGAATTTTTTGTTTTCATGGAGAACCTAAATTGATTTGGTGTACAAGAAACATGAGCGAGTTATCAAAATGGGAGGGGGCTCATGGAAGTGAACCAATGGGTAATACATATGATTTGGATTGGAATTTGTTGAATGTGGATTTGATGACATATCCGCACAGGGAGGATATAGAGATTCCAAAACCTGATAATTTAGAAGAAATTCTCGAAATCTCCAGAAAATTATCGGAAGATTTTTTGTTTACAAGAGTGGATCTTTATAATATAAATAATAGAATTACATTTGGAGAACTGACATGGGTGCATAATGGTGGAACAGGTAGAATTGTACCGGACCGCTATGATGAAATATTTGGTTCGTGGATAGATATTGAACAATATTTACACTATGTGAGGTGATATAGATGAAAAAAAAGATATTTTATTTATCATCAATTGTAGCGATGATTGGCATGATTTTATTGGTGAGGAAAAAAGCATATAATAGACGATTTAAGAGAGTGTCATGGGAACTTTTTGTCAGGAAGATGCAGTTGGATGCCGTAAGTCGTTTGCTTTATAATAAAAATAAAGGTATAAGATATTCTGACTACATAAAGGAAATAGGGTGTAATTCTGTTGTAATATATGGGGCTTCCGATGTGGGGAGATTATTTTATGATGTAATAAGTGAAGAAGGGATAACTGTAAAGTTTTTTATTGATAGAGCGTTGGGTGGGGAAAGAGTTAATGGGATTCCTGTTATCGCTCCAACTAATGTTGTTGTAGATGATACTGACGTGATTGTTGTGACACCGACTTCGTATTTTGATGAAATAAAGGGAGAACTAAGAAATCAAAATATTAAAAATCCGATTTTATCGTTAGAGGATGTGATTTATAATATTCCTCATAATTTGTGTGATGATTGCTAGAATTCGTTGTTTTTTGCGGCTTGTTATAGGAGGATTAACGTAAAATGATATTGTTTTTTGTGGCCATCGTGCATCTTGTATGTGGGGGGGTGATAACATACAAGATGATGGATAAGGTGGTTGTGAACGTTGAAGAGAAACTAAAATATATGCAAGAGTGGTTCGCTTTATTGATCTTATGGTTGCAGAATTCAGAAGAAGAAAAAATAGAAAAGTTTTTACTTGAGCAAGGAATAAGAAGGGTTGCAATTTATGGGATGGGACCAGTTGGAAAGGTATTAGTGTTAAAAATAAAATCAACAAAGATAGAAATTATTCAAATTATAGATCAGAACTCAGTAGATATAAAAGGTATAAGATGCGTCAGACCAGAAGAGATGGATGTTATGGTTGATGCAGTAATATTAACTGTTCCACGTGCCTATGAAATCATGAGAAAAAATATAACGTCCAGAATACAATGCAAAGTTTTGACAATTGAAGATATAATATATTCATTGGATAAAGGAGCATATTTTTGTGATGAATGAATCGAAGGAGTATTTATATTATAAAAGAATAAAAAAAATAGATTTAGATTTACAGGCTTTTTTTCGAATATGTAGACAAAAGAATAAAAAAAAGAAGGGAAGAAAATTTCGAATTGCATTTTTGGTTCAATGTGGTGGTATATCGTGGTGCAAACAACGACCAATATATGAAGCAATGTTAGAGGATGAGCGTTTTGAACCGATTCTTTTGTGCGTGCCAGATAATTTGGAAAATAATAAATTGAAAACATGGGAGGGCATGGAAAATATAACATATGATTATTTTAAAAAAAGGGGATATCATGCGCTCAATACATTGATTGGGGAAGACGAATGGCTTCCATTAGAAGAATTGGATCTTGATATGGTGATGTATTTAAGACCATATGATAGTACTATGCCGCGGTGCTATACAAGTTCTGAGGTGAGTAAATTCTCTCGAGTTGCCATATTACCATATGCAATATGGACTCATTATGAAGGCATTGAATTTTCTTTGGTTCACGATTTTTTTAGAAATTGTTCATTATTTTTGGCGGACTCCAAGGAGTCAGCGGCATATATAAAAAAGATGTTTTTTGTTTCGGAAATACTGGGAGTGAGAAAATCAAAATATTGGGGAAATCCTGTGATTTCAGATAATTATTTTCATATGAAAAGTGAAAAATCATTATGGAAAGAGAAGAAAACATTTAAGATAATGTGGACTCCAAGATGGTGTTTAGATGAATACAATATAGGGAGAAATGGTGGGAGTAACTTTTTGACATATTATTAATTATTGCTTAAGCGAGCAGTGGATAATTTGGATGAAGAATATGTTTTTCGCCCACATCCACTTACATTTGAGTGGTTAGTAAGATCACACAAATTAGACAGTAAAGAAATAATGGAATATAAAAACGAATAAAAAAATGTTAGTAATGTAACTCTTGATGAAGAACCTGAATTTGCGGCAACTATGTGGGCATGTGATGTTTTGATTACGGATTTTTCGACATTACTAACAGAATGTTTTGCTATGGATAAACCAATTATTTTTTGTACAACACCATGGTCGCTCAAGTGTAATTATATTGAGAGTGTAAAAAAAATTTTATCTGTTTGTTACGTATCACACTGTGTGGAGGATACCATTCATTATATTGAGATGATTAAGACTGGAAATGATTATAAAAAAAGTAAAAGAAAGAGCATAATTAAGGAGCTTTTTGGTGATAAAATACAGGATATACCAAAGGACATTGTTGATAAAATATATAAAGTATTATAATTATAGTTGGTATAAGAAGCGATGGGCTTTTCGATAAGGGGATTGTATTATGAGTAGATTAAGTAGACTTGTTTTTGGAGATATTGCGGTTAATGGTGATGATGCGTGGGTTTGTGGTGTGTTTTATAGTGCGTTATTTCATATAGATTTGAGGACACTTGAAATAAGTTTTTTGACGATTCTTCCGGCAAGAAATATTTTTGGATTTAATTGTTATGAACGTCTGGCATATTGGAATGGTAAATTGATTATTGCTCCTAATAATTCAGAAAGAATTTTAATTTATAGTATTAAAGAAAACAAAATTTCAGAAATTGCACTTCCACTTGAACTTGATATAAGACAAGGTCAACTATTTAAGAGTATCTTTTTATATAATAATTATGCTTATATGTTCCCTGGTTTGAGTCAGATGGTTGTAAAACTTGATTTATTTACAAATAATATTGATTGTATAAGTATTGACTTGAATGTAAAGCAATTGAACGAAAACAATATAGGCGGAATACAATTTTATGAAGGAGTACTTGCACAAAAAGAAAAAGGTGTTGTTTATTTTCCGTGTCTGAATACTGGTTTTATAATGAGGTTTGATATGAATTGCGACGGTTATAGCATATATTCTATTGATGGTGCAAAGAATATAGTTAGTGTAAATTGTACAGGAGAAGATTTTATTATATCAGAGTCAAATTCTACTAAAATGTATATATGGGATGGATTGAATAAAGTAGAGGATTTTATTATCAGGAAGGAAAATTATGTTTCAAACACAGGTATGAGAAAGATTTTTAAATACTCAAATTTTATATATTTCATTCCAATCATGGGGAATATGATTTTAAAAATGGACTGTAAAAATAATAGTGTTAGTTGCTTTAAACAAATACCATATGATTTTTCTGAAAAATTAAGAGATCTTAATTGGGGAGAGAATAAAAATTTTATATGTTGTAAAATGATAAGTGATAATACTCTTATTTGTTATTCGGTCTATGATGGTAAACTAGTCAAGTTGAATTTTGCGACAGGTAAGACGATTGAGAAGGATGCGATTGTAAATGAGACGGATTTAAAGATAATAAAAAAAGAAGTCGTAAAGAATGGGCTGGGAATGATTTTAGAGGAAGAGAGAGGTTTTTCTCTTGATGATATTATTATAGCGGTACAATAATCAAAAGAGCAGGGAGGAGAGACGACAATGGAAGAAAAGAAAATATTTGTGACCAGATCCTCCATGCCACCATATGAAGAGTACATAGAGGCCATTAAACCGTTGTGGGATAGCCACTGGCTGACGAATATGGGGGAGTATCATCAGAAACTGGAGAAGGAATTATGCGATTATCTCCAGGTTCCGGAGATTTCTCTGATGGTCAATGGACATATGTCGCTTGAATTGACTATTCAGGCATTTGGATTTCCGGAGGGGGCAGAGATAATTACGACGCCGTTCACTTTTATCTCGACAACTCATGCCATCGTGCGCAATCACCTGAAACCGGTGTTTTGCGATATTAAGGCGAGTGATGGAACCATCGATGAGACCAGACTTGAGTCTCTGATCACAGAAAAGACGGTTGCCATTCTTCCGGTACACGTATTTGGAAATATATGTGCAGTCGAAGAGATTGAGCGCATTGCAAGAGAACATCATCTCAAAGTGATTTACGATGCTGCCCATGCCTTTGGTGAGACATATAAAGGTGTTGGTATTGGTAATTATGGAGATGTATCAATATTTAGTTTTCATGCAACGAAAGTATTCAATACAGTTGAGGGCGGAGGCGTGGTCTGTAAAAACCATGCATTATATGAAAAACTGTATAATCTGAAGAATTTTGGGATTCGCGGTGAAGAACTTGTCTCTGATATCGGAGCCAATGCCAAGATGAATGAATTCTCTGCAATTATGGGACTGTGCAATCTCAGACATATCGAACAGGCGCTGGAAAGCCGCAGACAGATTGAGTCGCTTTATCATGATCTCTTAAAAGATATGGACGGTATCCGCTTTTTTGATGAAAATCCGGATGTAAAGAGAAACCATGCCTATATGCCGATTTTGGTTCAACCCAAAGATGGGAAGAGCAGAGATGAAATATATGATCGTCTGATTGAAAAAGGTATACACGCAAGAAAATATTTTTATCCGCTGACATCAGATCAGGAATGTTTTGGAAGGCAATATCAATGTGAGGAGCTTACCGTGGCGCGAGAGGTTTCGGATCAGGTACTTTGTCTGCCGATTTATGAGGGACTTCAAGAAGAGGATGTTCGGTCTATTGTGAAAGAAATAATATGATACTGTATTAATATAGAGAAAATTGAGTATAAGAAACCTTTGTATTTCTCGCCAATCTGTGCTACACTAAGAAGCAAAGCATGATTCAATTTATCTACTTAGAGAAAATCATCTCTAATCTACAATCAGGAATTCAA
>ONNE01000206.1 GCA_900319095.1 uncultured Eubacteriales bacterium
GTGGCCGATCATGTCAAGGCAGATAAAAAAGTCGGTTTTATCCATATTGATTATGAGCTGGCCGGCTATGGTCCCTTGCTCGACCGGACAACCTATGAACATTTTGATCGGATTTATTCGGTCTCGGACGAGGTTAAAAAACACTTTTTAAATGTTTATCCCCAGTATGAAGACAAAACAGAAGTCTTTCACAATATTATCAATCAGGAGAAAATCCGTCAAAGAGCCAAAGAACCGGGAGGATTTTGCGATGATTTTGACGGCACAAGAATTTTGACGGTCGGTCGGCTGACCCCTCAAAAGGCATATGAAGTTGCCATTGAGGCGTTAAAACTTCTCAAAGACTGTGGGGAATATGTGCGGTGGTATGTCGCAGGTGATGGAAGCGAGAGATCCCGGCTGGAGGCAAAGATCCGCGAATACGGTCTTGAAGAGGATTTTATTCTGTTGGGCAGTGTCGAAAATCCCTATCCCTATTACGCACAGACCGATCTCTATGTTCATGCGACACGATTTGAGGGAAAAAGTATCGCGATACAGGAGGCACAGACCCTTGGCTGCACACTTTTAGTATCGGATTGCAGTGGAAACCGGGAGCAGGTAATAAGTGGTGTGGATGGACTGATGTGTGAACTCTCGCCACAGAGCATCAAGGATGCATTGGTTACTTTGATTCATGACAAAGAGGCCTGTTTGCGTTATGCAAAAGCAGCTGAAAAAAAACAATTCGACAGTCAAAAACAACTCGATCGCCTGTTGGAATTAATGGAAGAATAGAGAACCGGAGGGAGACATCGTGACACAAGAAAATAAGAATGAATTACTGATTATTATTCCTGCCTATAACGAGGAAAAAAATATAGATAAACTTTTGTCCGAACTTGAGACACCAAAGATTGCACAGATTGCGGATGTTCTTATCATGAATGATGCGTCTTCCGATCAGACCAACCGCATTGTCAAAGCGAGAAACCGGGATATCGTGACACACGTGTTCAACCTGGGATATGGAAGTGCACTGCAATTGGGTTACAAATATGCGGTTCGAAGAAATTACCGCTATGTCATCCAAATGGATGCCGATGGACAACACGGAGTGGATAATATTCCAAGAATTTTTGATGAGCTTAAAAAAAAGGATGAAAATGGAAATTATCCGGATATTGTATTGGGATCCCGCTTCATAGAGGGGAGCAGTCCCTATGAAGCGCCTCTGGTAAAAAAGATCGCGTGGTCTTTTTTTCGCACCCTGATCCGACTGGCAACGAAACGAAGAATTGCCGATCCGACAACCGGGTTACAGGGACTGAGCCGGAGAACGGTTATCTATTACTCAAAATTCAACCATTTTGATGACCTGTATCCGGATGCCAACATGATTATGAAAATGCTGCTTTTGGGATTTCAGCTCCGGGAGGTTCCCGCGACAATGTATGCGAGGACTGAGGGGGTCAGTATGCATTCCGGACTTCGTCCCGTCATCTATATGTTTCGCATGACATTTTCTATTTTGGCATCGTGGATCAGTGTAAAAATTCTTCACGAAGACGCCGGCATAATAAAGGAGCCGCACCATGAAGGGTAGATTCCGGCAGAGCCACCTGACCGAAACTACGGAGAGGCTCAACAATCCATGGATTGGCTGGTATCAGATTTATACCTTCTCCGTGAATGAGACTTTTCATCCACAGAATATCCTGCTGCCGGCCGATCAGCGCCTGGTCCTTTTGAGAATCCATCTGGGGATAAGGTTAAATTCGGATCTGACCGGACAGAATCTTCACATCATCCGGCAGATTCTCTCTTTTTTTGCGTCCTCCGGTTTTGACATCATTCTTCGTTTTGTCTATGACGTACAGGGATTGGGGCAGGAGAGCGAGCCGACTTTGTTTTCCCAGGTAAAACGGCATATGGAACAGTTGTCAGAACTCGTGGGAGAATTTAAAAGGGATATCTATCTGTATCAGGGACTCCTCATTGGCAGTTGGGGTGAGATGCACTCCTCCCGATTTTTGTCATCCGACAAACTCCTTGCCCTCAGGGATATTTTCGAAAAAAAGACAGGAGGAGACATTTATCTCGGTGTCAGAACTCCCGCACAGCTGCGAATGCTCACACCAAAAGAAAAAATGGCAGACACATCTCTTTGTGTCTTTGACGATGCGATTCTTGGCTCATCAACACATCTTGGCACCTTTCATCACTGCGATGAAAAGGAGTGGGAAAAACCCTGGAGCCGCAGACAGGAACTTCCTTTTTTGGAAGAACTCTCACGGTCCGTTCCTATCGGTGGAGAGGCCGTCTATCCGCAAGATGAAAGCATCCTCCGTCATTCGGTAGAAGAGTTGAAAACGATGCACCTTTCGTATTTGAATTGCTGTCACGACCCAAAAATCCTGCGCTACTGGAAACAATCCAGGCACAATTCACGGGATATTTTTCGGGGGATGAGTGAATATGAATACATCGGACGGCATTTGGGATATCGCTTTGTCGTGCGCTCATGCAAAATAAAAAAAGAGCAGAATCGCTACCGGCTGACAGTAGAAATCGAGAATACAGGATTTAGTAATCTGTATGGGGAAGCGGTCATCACCCTGATACAAAAAAAGAAAGACAAAGAGCAGCTGTACCCACTTGACTGGGATCCAAAACAGTGGCACAGCGGCAAAACAATAAAAGAAACCGTAAACATTCCTTCCATCGAGGGCAGTCTTCTGTTGAAGATGCAAAAAAAATCGGATCAATCGACCATTTTCTTTGCCAACCGCGAACTCGAAGAAGGTATGGTGATCCTTGGATATGGAGGCTGAGAATGGAGCAAAAGAGCAGAACCGAATATTCCGTTCGCAACACATCTGCGGCATTGATATCAAAAATCATTGCCATTCTCATTGGTTTTCTGACCCGGATTGTGTTCACGCATACACTCAATGAGAGCTACGTCGGAATCAATGGACTTTTTTCTGATATCTTAAACGTACTTGCCCTGTCCGAACTCGGTGTCGGTACAGCGATCACCTATGCTCTCTATGAGCCAATTGCCAATCAGGATCACGAAAAGCAAAAATCCCTCATGCGATTGTATGCCGGATTTTATAAACTGGTCGCACTCATTGTTTTGGTGAGTGGTCTTTGTATCATTCCATTTATGGATATTCTGATCAAAAACCAACCACAGGTAGATCATTTGCTGATCATCTATCTTTTGTATCTGACCAATTCTGTTTTGTCCTATCTTTTGATCTACAAACGGACGTTGATCGATGCCCACCAGCTCAGCTATATCAGTGAGATTTATTTTACGGTATTCTTAGTGATTCAGGATATTTTTCAGATTCTTATTCTGGTGACAACACACAATTTTATCCTGTTTCTTGTCATCTATCTTTTGTGTACTCTGGGAAATAATCTGAGCCTTTCAAGAAAGGCAGACCGGATGTATCCCTATTTGCGCGAAAAAAATGTTCAGCCATTGCCACAAGAGGAAAAGAAAACCATCATACAGAATATTAAGGCAATGCTCATGCACAAAATCGGAGATGTCATCATCAACAATACGGATAATCTTTTGTTGTCCTCTCTGATCGGTATTGTGAGCGTGGGATGTTATTCCAATTACTATCTGGTCATTGGTTCTGTCCATCAGGTCATGACACAGATCTTTAAGGGCATTACAGCAAGTGTGGGAAATCTTGGTGTGAGTGCAGATGAAAAGAGAATCCGACGGGTATTTGAAATTTCCTTTTTCATTGGTCAGTGGATGTATGCACTGGCAGCTATTTGTCTGTTTGAATTATTGAATCCATTTGTAAAAATCAGCTTTGGCGATCAGTACCTGTTTCCGATTCCGGTTGTTCTGATGCTGTGTGTCAATTTTTATATCACGGGAATGAGACAGGCAACTTTGGTGTTTCGGGACTCACTCGGCATTTTTTGGTTTGACCGGTATAAATCCATCGCCTGTGCGATTTTGAATCTTGTCTTTTCCATCGCACTCGCCCGACAATTTGGCACGATTGGTGTGTTTGCCGGAACATTTTTGAGCACGATGACTACTTCTTTCTGGGTGGAGCCATGGATGTTATACAAATACTCCCTGCATCATTCACCAAAAATCTATTTTATTAAATATGGGGTTTATGCGGCTGTGACATGTCTGGCAGCGGGGATCACCCATTTTCTGTGCCAGCACCTGATCCACGGCAAATCCGTCATACTTCTTCTGATTGGCCGGTTTGCTCTCTGCATGCTGATACCGAATCTGATTTTTTTGATCTGTTTTTGCCGCATGAAAGAATTTTCCCAGATCATAGAAAAGCTTACTTTTCTTCTTGAGAAAAAGAGAAGAAAGCAAAGTGAATTCACAAGAGAAGAGACATTTTTTCTCGACAGTCTTGCCCATGAATTGTCTGATCCTGCCTCCACCGGTTCCCTGCCCATCCCATCCGACATCCGATGGGACAGATACCGCTCTTTGGTCCTAAATCATGCGACGGCCGGCTTTTTGTACGAACAGGCAGGAAACCGTGCTCTGCCAAAAGAATTATCCGGGACGATTGTTCAAAAGAGCAGAGAAGTGGTCCGCCAAAATTTCCGTCTGCTGTTTCTGACCCATTTTGTCACGGAAGAACTAAAGAAGATCGGAATTGAGACGGTCGTTTTAAAAGGCATTTCGACCGCATGGGAATACCGCGTGCCGGAACTGAGAAAATCCGGTGATGTAGATTTACTCTTAATGAACCCTGAACAAATCGACCGGGCGCAGAACTGCCTTTGCGAATGGGGGATGCGCGCAGAAGAAGTTCAGCATTCCCTTCATCATCGGGTTCTTCGAACAAATGACGGAATTGACATCGAACTCCACACCTGCCTGATCGAGCCACTGGACGATGAATCCGTCAATGAATTTCACAAAGAAATCGTGTGCCGCATTCATGAATTTGTACAAAAAAAGGAAATTCTCGGTTTTTCTTTCTTTGTCCTACAAGAACCCTATCATGCCTATTATCTCCTGCTTCATATGCTGCAGCATTTTCTCAGAAGCGGATTTGGTGTCCGCCTTCTGTGTGACTGGACTGTATTTTGGAATCAGGAACGTGAAAATCATAGTATCAGGGAATATCATTCTCTTCTCAAAAAATCCGGTCTTACAGGGTTTTCAGACATGATCACCTCCCTGTGTGAGAATTTTTTGGGATTAAAAAAAGAATCGGCAGACAAAATAAGAATCCACCCTATCGCAGAACAGGACCTCTCGTATTTCATGAAAGAGATTTTGACTTCGGATGAATTTGGCAGGCAGGATGTGACACGGATGGTCGTGATGAGGGATCCTCATCCGATTTCCTATCTGCGCGAATTTCATCATCAGATGAAACTCAATCATCCGGATCAGTCAAAGCATAAATGGATGTGGCCGGTTCTCTGGGTCAGTACCTTTTACCAATTCTGTCAAAACAACTACCGGCTGCGAAAAGTATCCGGATGGAAAATATTAAAAAAAGCCGGGCAGAGAAGCCGCAGGATCAAGAGCTTAAAGCTTTTTGAAAAAACACAGTAGATCAAGTAGAAAGGAGAGTTTATATGAAAAAAATTCAGAAGAGATGTCTGGCAATTATTCTTGCCATGACCATGATCTTTTGTCTGTCAGGCATCGATCATGTCCCACTGGCAAAAGCCGGGACGACCGGTACCATAGAGACACGAACGGATGACAACCAGAACACCTATACTTATATGGCTGGGTCAGACGGATGGGACAATGCGGCAAGGGGAACGGAATACGATTTTCCCTCCGGCACCTCAAAGACGTTCACGGTCATACCGGAGAGTAACTACATCACCATCTGTGCGGAATTCATCGGTCAGGAATCGTCTTCCCAAAACTATTATACAGCGGAGCTTGGCTTTTGGGAGCCGACTACATGGACTTCGATTAATAACGTTCCGGTAAACTATACACCGGATCCGATCAATGACCGCTGGCTCAATCAATGGCAGGTCTATGAGATTACGGTGTCCCGCACGGATACGAATTATGCTGTCCGTTTCTATAATCAGACGCTGCAGCATGAATGTTATTCGATTGCATTGGACATTCCAAAGCTTCAATCGGATGTCATTTTTCATTTCATTGAATTGACAGATTATAATCACGGAACCAAGGGAGTTCGCGTGTATGAGGGAAATGCCGCAAAGAACGGTTTTATACAGGGAAAGACCTATGATGGAAAAGAGGCTTCCGAGTATGAGTCCCAGGCAAAGGCCTATGGTGTTGAGACGGTACCGGATGAGGTGACAAATCACGGAAAAGACAGAACAAGAGAGGCCGGGGCAAAGACTTCTGAGCAGGAGAAAGCAATGCTTCCGGATCCTTCGACCTATGATGTCGCCAATCTCCCGACACAGGGAAAAGCTAAAAACGGAACCTATGCCGACTATTTTCTAAAAGAAGATCTTCAGACCGTCAAAATTGAAGTGGACAAAGAGAGCCTTGACTATCTGTTGCAAAATGCTTATACCTGGAATGAGGCAGGACTCAGAGATAAACCGACGATACTCGCAAAGAGTGCGACCATCGGAGGACAAAAAGTGGAGTATGTGGGACTTAAGACCAAGGGAAATTACACCCTGGGAGGAACGAAAGACTGGAGTTCTTCCGATCACTACTCCTTTACTCTGAATTTTGGAAAATATATCAAAAAGGGAAATGGCTACAACGACAAGCAGAATTTCTTTGGCTGTCCAAAAATCAGCTTTAATAACTGTTATTTTGACAAGACATTCATGAAAGAGTACTGTGCGTGGAAGCTGATGAAAGAGATGGGTGTTCCTACTCCGGAGTTCGGACTTGCCAAACTCTATATCAACGATGAGTATTATGGTGTATACTTTATGCTTCAATCCATGGACACCTCCATTCTGAAAAATTGGCTGCATTCCGGAAAGGTAAGTGACTATATCGTAAAACCGCCATACAGTACCGTATCTTACGATTGGGAATTGATGGAGCCTTTTACCGAAAACGGACTCTTTACCCTGAATTCCCTGAGCAACCGCACCTATGATGCCGGCGGACAGCTGGTGGATAACGGCAAAAACACGGATGACTGCCTGTTTTATATGGATGAATCCGGCAAATGGAAATCGGATCGCAACGTTCCTCATGGATACTGGGACGAGGGAAAGTATGTCATTTCCAATCCATACCGCAACATTGCCGGCTTGTGGGAGTGCAGCAACAGCACGCTGGACGATGTGGCAGAGATGATGCCAACGGTCTTTGACTGGGAGAAAAAATTGCAGCAGCTCAGTGATGGAATCAATTATAAGACAGGAGAATCCGTATCCGTCAACAGTGAGACCTATCTCGAATTGCTAAATGAGATTATTGATGTGGACGCAGCAGTCCGTTACTTTGCTGTACACAGCTTTTTAGTCCAGACCGATGATATCTTTAATGGCGCACAGAATTATGGCCTGTATGTAGGAGAAGACGGAAAGGCAGTCTATATGCCTTGGGATTATGATATTGCCTGGGGTGGTTTTGATCCGTTTGAGGCAGAATCCACCATGAATTTCCCGCGCGATTGTATGTATGGATACAATAAAGAAGATGGCTCCTACGATGATCCGGATGATTGCTATCGATCGGTTCCGATGTTTTATGTCCTCTGGCA
>ONNE01000204.1 GCA_900319095.1 uncultured Eubacteriales bacterium
TCCTCCGCTCAGCGTCATGGTATCGCACTCCATCCATTCCTCTAAGCCAAAATAAGTGACCACTTCTGCCAGCCGTCTCTCCATTTGATCCCGTGGCATCCCCTGATTTTCCAGACCAAATACAATCTCATACTCTGTGCGGTCTGTCACGATCTGCGTCTGTGGATTCTGCCAAACACAGGCCGTCTGCTCCGCCATCCTTTTGAGAGTCCCCTCTTCGTTTCCCTTTCGTCCGACACTTCCGGACAACTGGGCAAGAAATGTCGTTTTGCCACTCCCGGATGCACCGGCCACGACACAAAAGGAACCCTGTTCAATCGTCAGCGAATCGATTGCTAAAGCATCCTGTTCTCCTCCCGGATACCGGAATCGGTAATCGTGCGCCTCGACAAATACCATGAGATTTCCTCCTTTCCCCTAAAAAACAAAGGAATGCAATAATAAAAAAGAAGACACAGCCACAGATACCATGGCAGCGCTGTAATATGAATGGATGGGTAGAAACGGCTTTTGACCGGATGAAGAACCATTGAAATAATAATGAAAAGAATCATCATAACCATCCCACACAACACCATCCGGTCTGTCATCGAAAATGTCCTTTTATAAAAAGAGCTTCTCTTTCCGGTGCCATAAGAACGGCTTCTCATAGAGAGTCCTCTCTCCATGGCATCCTCCATCGTCAGTCCGATCAGCGCTGAAAAAACTCCCGGTGAATTCCCCAGTCTGGCTCTCATCTCCAAAAAATCCCGCGCAACTTTTGGAACAATCCGCAAAACCATAGAAAAAACAAGGGCGATGGAGGGAAATCGATTTCCCAGCAGCGTCATGATCTTCTCGGATGTCAGATAGTAACTCATGCAGGAGAACAACAAAAGAGTGGTCAGCATAACACCGGCCATATGTATCCCATAAAAAAGGGATTCTCTTGTAATCCGCCAGTCACCCAGCATAAATAAAAGGGTCACTCCCCGATGGTTGAGCAGCGGGTTAAAGACCACACACACCGCTGCCACACCAAGATAAGAAACCAGTTTTTTCATCGCCCTGCTCCACCCAAAAAAACCCATGCAGTCAACAAGGCACAGACCTCCAACGAGTAGCGAGAGCCATGGAGTCCCCACACAGATCATAAGAACCACAGCCCCCACATAATACGCTGTCAAAACAGCGGGATGTAATCTTCCAAACGCTTCCATCCGATGCTCCTGACCTCCGGTATCCTCAGTATTGATAATCATAGAAAAAGACGATCTGATCACCGGCTTTTAGAGAATAATTGCTGCATCCCACTCCCGGAGTCACCCCATTGACCGAATATTTCCATCCACTCTCCTGACCACAGTCAAATTCATAGAGATTTCCTATGCCACTGATGTAATAGGTACTGTATAATGGTGTATACTTGCTGTCCATGGCGATTTCCTGATCCTTGCACACCCGTTTGAGGACATCATAAACGCTGTCGCCCTCCTCATAGGGAATCGTTCCCTGATAAAAGATGCCATCTGCAGGAATCACCTGTTCAATTCCGTCCTTCCACAATTCCCGGTGATCCATGATCGCCTTGCACTGAATCAGAAGTCCGACCGTCTTTTGCTCCGGTGTCGCAGTGCTAGTACTGACCGGCTGTGTCTCTTCCGGTTCTTCTGTCTGCGTCTTTGATGGCTCAGGTGAATTGGTCGGTGCTGTGGCTGTTTTGTGAGACGCCTTTTTTCCCTTAGTCGGAGAATCCGTCGATGACGAACCACTTTTCACGGAATTGGATTTCTTTTTCGTTGTCCCGGACGTCTGCGAAGGAGAGTGGGGCGACAGAGGACTCACCGATGGTTTACTCTCTTTTTTCGTCGTCTTTGTCTCTCTGCCTTCCGTCTGCCTCGTGTCCCCGGCCGCAACACCATCACCGGTCACTGACTCGTTGGAAACCGCTCCCTGCGAAATCGACATGACCTGTTTTTCAAACGGTTCCCCGGATGGTTGATTTTGTCCGCGGAACAGAAGAATCCCCAACAGACAGGCGAATGCAAAACCAAAAAACAGGATTCCTTTTTTCTGACTGCTCATAGCTAACCTCTTTTCTAACAATGTTTCTCTATTTTCGTAATAAATTTTTATTGACAAATGCCTTAAAAAATGTTTTAATCAAATAGTATGAATTCGGAGACGTATCGAAGTGGTCATAACGAGAACGACTCGAAATCGTTTTGCCTTCACGGGCACATGGGTTCGAATCCCATCGTCTCCGCGATTATTATTTTACCGTCCTTCTTCCCTGGAAGTGGGGCGGTATCTTTTTAGGAGTTGATAACGATGACAATTGCGATTCGCATGATCTGTTACCTGATCATATTGATACTGATATCTTATTCCCTGCTGCGCTATTTTCATCTTTGGACGCGCACCGGCATTCCTTACTGTCTGTATTATATTCTACAGGGAATTCTCCTTTTGAATCTTTTGATCTGCCAACGTCGTGTTGTATGGATCCCCAACGAAATACTGCGAAATGTTTTACAGGGAATCAGTGCGGTTTATCTTAGCATCATGCTCTACACACCGCCCCTTTGTTTTGTTCGCGGAATCATCCGATGGATTGGTGATCACAAAAAAAAGAAGGGAAGAATCTACCGCTTTTTTAATCATCCGGCAAGATCTATCTACTGTTTTTTGATTTTTTCCATTTGCGTGGGTGTCTTGTCCTTTATTCAAATGCGACACATCTCCATGACGGAATACTCCGTTGCCATTGAAAAAAATGCGGGTCAGGACAATATGAAAGTTGCCCTGATTTCTGATGCCCATATCGGAAGTGCGATGACGCGCACCAGTCTGTCAAAGACGATCACGCGAATCAATGAGACAAAACCGGATATCGTCATTCTCTGCGGTGACATTTTTGACTCCAATACAACAAAAGAACTGCGGGAGTACAGTATTCAATGCCTAAATAAGCTCCAGACCAAATACGGTATCTATTATATTGAGGGCAATCAGGAAGTCCATCTAAAAGAAGATCTTCGCAATCTCTTAAAAGACAGCGAAATCAAAGTGCTTTTAGATCAGACCATTACCCTGCAAAACGGCATCCAACTGGTGGGCTTGCGTGATTTATCCGACAAGCGCAAAAATCCGGTTGACCGGGTCCTGCAAAGCATCGCTAAGGAGAGTCCCGTCATCGTCGCCTCTCACCGCCCGGTCGATCTTGAAACAATTTCATCTCTGGGTGTTGATCTGACCGTCTGCGGACATACCATTGGCGGTCAGTATCCTCTCGGTTTTCTGCCGGTCAGCCTCGTAAACGATATGGTATACGGTCAGAAAAAAATTGCTTCTATGACGGCTGTCACGACTTCCGGTGCCGGAGGCTATGGCATCCCATCCAAGGTCACCTCCAAAAGTGAATTTGTCCTGATTCAACTTCAATTGACAGGAAAAAAATGATTTTATTCTATTCACTCCACGGTGCAAACACCTTGCCGATGGAGTCGTGGATGACAAGATCCGCCTGAGAATCTCTTCCTGTCTTATCCCGATTAATCAATACCAGCTTATTTCCGCGGTAATAATCGATGAGGCCCGCCGCCGGATAGACCGCCAGTGATGTCCCTCCTATGATAAGCATATCAGCCTGCTGGATATACGAAACTGCTGCCTCCAGCGTACGTGTATCCAGCCCCTCTTCATACAGGACCACATCCGGTTTAATGATTCCACCGCACTCACATTTGGGAACTCCGCTCTGACTCATAATGTCCTCTAGCGAAAAATCCTTCCCACACTGCAGACAACGGTTTCTCAGCACGGAGCCGTGCAGTTC
Source organism: uncultured Eubacteriales bacterium (assembly GCA_900319095.1). Taxonomy (GTDB): domain Bacteria; phylum Bacillota; class Clostridia; order Lachnospirales; family Lachnospiraceae; genus Eubacterium_F. The sequence goes on from ONNE01000204.1 coordinate 3,818, forward strand.
CAAAACCTCTTTGCTTCCCGCTTTTTGGTGGAGCCCATCAATATTCTGTGTAATAACTGCGCGCAGCTTCCCCATTTTCTCCAGATTTGCCAATGCCAGATGGGCCGGATTCGGCTCTGCATCCGGAAAGAGCATCTTATTTCGATAAAACCGGTAAAATTCTTCCGTTTTTCTGACAAAAAAGGTATGAGACAAAATTGTCTCTGGCGGATAATCATACTCTTGATTATAGAGGCCGTCAACACTTCGAAAATCCGGAATCTGACTTTCGGTAGATACACCAGCTCCCCCAAAAAATACAATATTGTCGCTCTGATCGATCCACTCAGCTAACTGCTGCCTTTCATCCATAAAAACCCCTCCGTTTCTCAAATTAATAGATTGTCTGACCCTATTATATCACATATCAGGGTTTTATTGTGTATGTTTTTGTGTACTTTGAATAAATCCATTTGCCATCCGCTTTTTGTCTGCTTCGCATCCGGATTTTTCTTGTGGATTTTGATTTTTTCAGCACATACGAGGATGTATTTTTTGAGAGAATCTTCTTTTTCCA
>ONNE01000201.1 GCA_900319095.1 uncultured Eubacteriales bacterium
CTCTCATACCGGGGATGCTCTCTTTTGCCCTCTGTGTGATCCTCTCCTTTATCGTCTGCATCATCGGAACGAGACTTCTCAAACTGCTTCGACGCATGATTCAGAAGACGCTGGATGTGAGAAACACCGATCTCGGAGTAAAGCAATTCATCGATCAGGTGGTAAAGATCATCGGCTATGTTGTCCTTGTCATCATCATTTTGGGTCTGTTTGGAATCGAAACTTCTTCCGTTGCGGCTGCCATCGCCTCCATCGGTCTCACTGCCGGTCTCGCTCTCCAGGGCTCCCTGTCCAATTTTGCCGGCGGTGTTCTGATTCTGATTCTAAAACCATTTGTCGTTGGTGACTATATTGTGGAACACACACATGGAAACGAGGGTACCGTAAGCGAAATCACCATTTTTTATACAAAGCTGACAACCATTGACAACCGCACCGTTGTCATCCCCAATGGAACTCTTGCCAACAGCAGTTTGACCAACAACACAAATAATCCGACCAGAATTCTGGACCTGACGGTCTCAATCAGCTATGAGGATGATATCAATCGGGCAAAAGAAACCTTAAAGAATCTGGCAATGACGGAAGAAAAACGCGTCCCGGATACTGAGATCCTGGTTTTCGTCCGGGAGCTCTCTGACAGCTCCATCGACCTTGGCCTTCGCTATCATGTCCGGACAGAGCACTATTGGGACATTTATTGGAAAACTCTTGAGCGTATCCACGCTGCCTTTTTGGAACAGCAGATCACCATCCCATTTCAATCAATCAATGTTTACAATCGCTGAAGCGCCTTTTTATAATTCTCTTCAACTGCCTTCCAATTCACGATTTCAAAAAAATCTTTTACATAGGACGCACGAAGATTTTTATATTTGAGATAATAGGCGTGCTCCCAGACATCAATGGTAAAAATCGGAATGTTTCCTGTGCCAAGACTGATCGGATTGTCCTGATTGGAAGAATTTGAGATGACAAGTCCGCCCTCTTCTGACACGGATAACCACGCCCATCCCGATCCGAACTGGGCAATTGCGAGGGCAGAGATCTTCTCTTTCCACTCCTCAAAGCTTCCAAATGTCTGTCGAATCTTCTCTGCCAGCTCTCCGGACGGCTCACCACCGCCATCGGGACCGATGGTAGAAAAGTACAGGTTGTGATTGTAATATCCACCGCCATTATTTCGAATTCCGGTGCGCAGGGTCTCATCCGGGATTGAATCCAAAGATGCCAAAAGCTCTGTGATCTCCATCTGATCCACTCCTGCCTTTTTGACTAGATCATTTAAGTTCGCTGTATAAGTGGCATGATGTTTATCGTGATGGGTCTCCACCGTAAGGGCATCCAGACACCTCTCCAAGTCTCCATAACCATATTCTAGTTCATACTGCTGAAACATATACACACTCCTTTCTCCTCATTAGGATTTCCGAACTGCGTCCAAAATATTTTTGAGCGCTTTCATATCAATCGGTTTTTGCAAAAGAGCATTGAATCCCGAAACATCCATTGCGCGGTTCATCACATCGTAATTGATCCCTGTAACGGCAATGATTGGAATCTCCTTGGCATCTTTTCGGACACAAGAGCGGATGTGCGAGGATACTTCCGTTCCCTTTTTATCCGGCATCATGATATCCAAAAAGATAATATCGTATTCTCCATCACCGGATGACTCATACGCAAAAATCCCCTCTGCGCCACTCGTACACGATATCACTTCGACATCATACATCTCCAGCTTATGACTCAGTTCAAGCGTTGACATCTCACTGTCATCAATAATCAATGCTTTCATGACCATCCCCCCTTTCAGTGCAGACAAAACACATTTCCTTCAAACGATCCAGTTCCTGCGTTGTCAGATATCGCCAACTCCCCTCTCTCAAATCTCCCAGTTCAATATTCATGATGCGAATTCTTTTCAAACGGCAGACACGATATCCAAAATACTCACACATTCTTCGTATCTGTCGGTTTAACCCCTGTGTCAGAATAATGCGAAACTCCCGCTCCCCCATCTGTTTGATCTGACAAGGGCGCGTCATCGTATCCAGAATGGGAACCCCCTGGCGCATCGCATCCAGAATCTCTTTTCGAATCGGCTTGTCCACCACCACATCATACTCTTTTTCGTGGTAATTTCGTCCCCTCAGAATCCGATCCATCAACTCCCCCTGATTCGTCAAAAGAATCAAGCCCGTCGAGTCCTTGTCCAAACGTCCGACCGGATAAATCCTTTTTGAAAAACCAACCGCATCGATAATATTATTTTTTTCTTTCCCGCTCATCGTACAGACTACACCGGCCGGTTTATGGTAGGCGATCAGAATCTCTTCCTGCTCTCTTTTCACCTCGCGTCCATCTACCGCAACACGGTCGCCCTCACCGACACGCGCTCCCTTATCGGCTGTGACACCATTGATCGCCACCCTGCCCTCATCCAGCATACGATCTGCCTGTCGTCTTGAACAGACCCCACACTGGCTGAGATATTTATTGATCCGGACATATTCCTCTGCCATTGTGTGATCTCCTTTTTCTCTCATTCTCTGACACGGAACAAATTACTGAATCGCGGCATCGCTGACTGCCTGAACCGAAGTTCCGCTGACTCCCCCGGCAGGATCCACCGGTGCGCTATCGACCGCACTGCCGGTCGCAGCACGAATCTGTGTCTCCATCTTCTGATAGAGCTGCTTAAAGTTCGCATCCTGATTAATCACGGCATTCAGTCCATCGTTTACCTCTTTTTTGAGTTTTACGATCTCCATATTTTTATCTGCCGCTGTAATAAAATCAATCTGATTCTCATCCAGAGCACTCAGATAAATTACATACTTTCCATCCGAGGTACCGGTGATATAAAAGGCACTGAGACAGGGAACCAGCGTGTCAATGTTCTTCATCTTCATGTCATATTTGACGTAGACACGGCTGGCATTCTCCTCCTCATTCTCAATCACATAGCAATTGATATTTTGGTAGTCCTCAACATACTCTGCCAGAGCAGTAAATTTTTCTTTATTGATCTGATTTGAGTCACTGACAAGGGTGCTCAGCTCCTCCATGTTCACTGTCTTTTTCGCCTGAAAATAGTTCGTGACCAGATCTACGATATCCTGATTTTCATTGAGGGTAAGTCTTGCATCCTCTACGTTCTGCGGGCTTCCTCCGGTCGGTATCAGGGTAAGGATCAAGAAGGCGAGTGCAAATGTCGCAACAGTAATAATAATGATTAACTTTTTGTATTTTAATTTCATCGAAATCTTCCTTTACGTACTTTTCTTTTCACTTCAACGTTTCTTAGTTCTTAGACTAAGTATAGCAATTTTTTAAAAATATGTACAGACCTTTTTAAGATAAAAATTTACTGACAAGCGGCAGGTTCCATTTTGTCTCCATCCCGGCAGCGATGAGCAGAATCGCCCATGTACCAAGGAAAAACAAAATCCGACTTCCCCTGCTTCTCTCCATCCCAAAGCGCTGTCCGTAATGCCATTTACCCATCCAATAAAAACAAAAAAGGTACATCCCCGTCAACACGAAGGAGTGCGGAAACAGGGTAATGCCATAGAGCCATATCCCCCGAATGCCGCGGTTGACCAAAAAAAAGACCAGCAGAAAGCCACTGCGTATCCCCGCGTACAGGGTATAGACCACTTCCACCCAAAAAAACTCCAATTCCTTTTTGACTCTGTGATTGGATGCCAGAAGCAAAAACAATCCCAGGTATTTTCCATGATTCCACACAGATCGAATCCAACCCGAAAAAAACGAAGGGGAACTCTTTTTCCACTCTGTCATATGATCCATCCATTGGTCATAGATCTCTTCAAACGAGTGGCGAAATAAATAATAGAACAGGGCACCAAATAAAAAACCAAGCAAAAAAGTAAGCAAAACTTTTTGCATGAATCCGATTCTTCCCTGCCGCCTTCTCCTGTATTCGAAAAACGATCTCATGTCCTCATCCCCTTACAAGAAATAACTGCCTGACACAGTCTATTCATTGTATGCAGGGAGAGACAAAATCATGATTCCTGTTCACACAGAACTTTATATGCCATGATCGCAGCGATGGATTTGCCATCGGTGATCTGACCATCGGCAATCATGCGAATCAGTTCATCCAGAGTATAGCGCTCAATCTGAACAAACTCATTTTCATCCAGATTCTGATGGGAGGGAATCAACTGCCGGGTGTAAAATATTTCGATTTTTTCACTCGTATACGCGGCAGCCGTGTGATAGTCCAAAAGATGACGGATATCATCGGAACGATATCCGATTTCCTCCTCCAGCTCACGCGCGGCACAGTCTTTAAAATCCTCATCGATCCGGTCACGTCCCCCTGCCGGGATCTCCAAAAGAAGATCGTCGATCGCCCCGCGGTACTGTCTGACCATGATAATTCTGCCATCCTCTTCGATCGGAAGAATGGCAGCTGCCCCCTTGTGGGAAATGATGTCCCACTGCGTCTGATTGCCATTTGGCACCTGCATATCGTATTCATAAAAATCAACAATATGTCCTTTATGAATTCGTCTCTTATTTAAAATCTTGAATTTTTCCATGATTTTTGTTCCCTCTCAATTCTTAAAGCTGTGAATCGGAGCCGGAATCCTTCCGGTTCTCATGATGAAATCATCACAGGAAAATGGATTGACGGACATCACTGGTGCATCCCCCAAAAGTCCTCCGTACTCAACACGATCTCCCACAGATTTTCCCTGTGCCGGAATCAGACGCACTGCCGTCGTCTTCTGATTTACCATGCCGATTGCCATCTCATC
>ONNE01000199.1 GCA_900319095.1 uncultured Eubacteriales bacterium
CCTATTTTGTCAAGTATATTCATGAGTTTAGTTCCAAGTTCGTATTCTTTTTCTCCAGCTTTTCCGCGTGTTTCTATATACATAATCGACACAATCCTTTTTATGCTATATTACATTTTTATTATACCATTCTTATACGTTCCTTTCAACTACACCCCTTTGAGTGTTTGCTATTTATGTGCTTAAAACTCTGTTACTTACGTGAGAGCCGGTAGATTTCAAAACCTCCGCCCACACACTCATAGGAGTCGACAAACTCACAATCTCCCACCCAGGAAAGTGTCTGAAACTTCTGCAATATCTCCTCTTTCGTGTAGTCATAGAGATAAAATCCCTGCAGGGATCCGTCGTCCTGCTGACCGGCCGTCTCGCTCTCTGACTGCTTGAGCAGATACGTCCGGAGGAGCAGATACACCGGGGCATCTTTCTCCTTTGGCTCTTCGATTTTTTCGGTCTGCTCCATCACATTTCCGGTCTCAATCATATAAAATGCCTTGCTGTCAATGAGCATGGAGCTTAGCGGTACCAGATGCATCGGCACCGGGACGACCGATACGACATAGGAATCCTTTACCAATTCCGGGATTGACACCGAGCTGTAAGTCTCAAACAAATAATTGACCGGGGCAAGGATGACAACCAGAATCAGATCGACCGTCATAAGAAGAACCGTCACTCTCTCCCGCCATTTCTTCCACTCTTTTTTTCTCCTTGTCACAAGCGAGACTGCCCATCGCACGGCATAGACGATCACGACGAGGAACAGCGGCATGACATAAAAGAGATACCGGTCACCGTACGGCGACATGGCATACATATTGCTGATCTTGGATATCACCGCCACCGTGGCATCCAGAGAAAGAATCATGATCCACAGAAATTTGTTGCTCTTTTTTATTTTATCAGGAATCGCATGGACTCCCTGACGAATCGCATTTTTTGATTTTTTTAAAAAGTTTTTAAACCACGTCTCGTTGCGAAAGAGAACACTTAATGGAATCAGGATGACCGCAGCAAAAAGCAGAACCGATACGATAACTGCCCACGTATAGACCGACGGAAAATGCGGCAGAATCGCTGTCAGCTCACGAATCACATAGTAAATACTGATTTTTAAGTCAAAGCCATATGCCATCTTCGTATCGGAGTACAGAGACGTTCCCGACTGCATATGGGAACTTCCCGGTGACCAGACAAGAAAACTGATTCCCACCGCAGCCAGCTGCAGGACGGCACTGAAGACCGCCACCTTCCACTGTTTTGAAAAAAGCTTCCACAACACAAAAAATCCGGTAAAGAAAAAGGCAAGGATATAAAAATAATAGTGTGTGAGTCCGCCAAGAAAAGTCAGAACCGCAATGCCCAGAATCTCCCCTGCGATGTGCTTTGACTTGTTTTTGGCAAGACGGACGAACAAATACACCATCCAGACCGCCAGCGCCGTCAGAATCGCATACATCCTCAGATAGATAAAGCAGTTGATGGCAGCTTTTGTAAATCCATAAAATGCACACGTAAACAGGGCAAGCTTTCTTGAATCCAGCATTTCCTTTGAGAGAAAATACAGCCCGATCATTGTGAGAATAAAACATACCACATTGATACTATATGCATACCACCATGAAAAGGTGTCCGGAAAAAAGGAACATATCGTGTGAAGAATCATGTTTGACAGCGGCGGACTGAGGTCAACGGATGTGTTATAGGCTACGGAATCATAGGAAAACTGCTGTCCTTTTTGTACTTCCAGATAATCTTTGAGAACCTGGGAATCCCGCCACTCGTTAAAGTTCGTCGTGTTTCCCTCGTTATCGTGATAAATCTGACGCATATAATAGGCGTTGGAAAATCCGTAGTGCCAGTTCTCATCCATGTGGTATCCCTGTCTCTTCCAGCCAAAAATATAGGTGATCACGGCAAGCTGCACCAGGATCAAAAGTGCCAAAAGAATCAGAACCCCCTGTTTGCTTTTTAAAAATTTCAATTTTTTCCCTTCCTTTCTCTCTAACCTCTCATGTGCTGTGGACAGCGCTCACTCTCCGGAGGGAGTTTGTGGTAGTCTCCATACAAGGTCTTTAAAACTCCATCCGTCCCCACCGGCACCGGATATTTTCTGCCGTTGAGTTCTCTTTTTTCTGCGCTCTCATACCAGGAAGCCGGATAGATAAAATTCAAATTTTTGAGCAGCCCGTTGCTGTGAAAGTAATATCCCTCGTCCTTTTTTACACTCTGACACAGGCAGTCATATCGCTCAAAAAGTTTTTTTAGCTTTCTTTTTTTTCCAACCCATGCCATCATGCGGATAAATAACGACTGAATGGCTGTGTACTCGTTATAATCAATTTCCGGTCTGTGCCCCATCGCCTGTGCATAGATCATATATAAGCGGAAACAAAGAAGCTTCTGGCGAAGGATACTCCGGTGTGCATAGTCCAAAATCATAATGTCTAAAGAAATTTTTTCCCGATACCTTTCTTTGCACTGGCCCTGCAGTTTGTCAAAGGTTCCCACCGGAATGGATTCTTCCAGACAGATACATCGGTGGTAAAAATCCAAAAAACCGCTTTCACTGATCGCATCGCACGGCACCAGCTCATATTCCTCTTTCCACTCCCCGGCAGGAACCTGTCTTAGCTTCTCCCAGTTTTCTCTTGTGAGCACAACATCGACATCATCATCCCATGGGATAAAACCACCATGACGAACCACTCCAAGAAGAACTCCGGCATCCAAAAAATACTCTATCTGATAAGTCTGACAGATTTCATCAAACCGCTCCATCATCTTTTGATTGACCTTTTGTATCTGCAAGATCTTTTCCATCTGCTCTTTTTTTTGCATTTTCTTCCTCCTCAAAGTTGATCCTCTCTTCTTCAATGACCAGAGGTCTGTGTATGACTCTTGTGTTAATGCTCATAATGTATTCTCCCAGCAGGCCGATGAAGAACAGCTGCAGCGAACCAAAGACAAAAATACCGAGAAGAATCGGTGTCATGCCGGCCACAAACCGGTTCCAGTAGATTAACTTTAAAATCAGGTAAATGAGTGCCACCAAAATGCTGATGCCCGACAAAAAAAATCCAAAAATCGTGGCAATCCTCATCCCGATTTTTGTATACGAGGTAAAGCTCAACATCGCTGCATCGTACAGACTGTACCAGTTGTTATGGGTCTTTCCTCCTCGTCTTTTGGGCTGCTCATAGGCAATCTCTTTCCTTTTATATCCGAGTTCCGCCACGATGCCGCGAAGAAATGGTGACGGGTCATCTAAACTTTTGAGCACCTCGATAAAACTTTTGTCATACAGACCAAATCCGGTAAAGTGTTCAATCTGCTCGATGTCCGACATTCTCCGGATCAATTTATAATAACAGGTTCGAAACAAACGCATGATCGGATTTTCTCTGCTGGATGTCTTGATTCCACAGACAATCTTATAACCATTCTCCCACTCTCTCACAAACCGGGGAATCAGTTCAACCGGATCCTGGAAATCACAGCAAAGAGAAATCGTACAGTCCCCACTCGTCTGACACATACCATAAAACGGTGAATTGAACTGTCCAAAATTTTTCGCATTCAGGATTGCCTTGATCTTAGGATTTTGGGCACACAGCTCTTTTAACACTTCCCTTGTCCCATCTGTGGAGGCATTGTCAATAAATACCAGTTCGTAATCATACCCGGCAAGCTCTTTTTCCATCACATCAACAATTGCCTCACTGATTGGTCCTGCATTTTCAATCTCATTATAACAGGGAACCAGTATGCTGATTTTTTTTCTATTCATCTGCCTGATCCTTTCTGCACCATGTCACTGTGCGCTCAATCCCCTCTGCAAAGGATACCTTCGGAACAAAACCGGTATGCGATGTGAGTTGAGAAATATCTGCCTGTAAATACCGGATGGGGTCCTCCCCATAATCAATGGCACCAAAATGAATCGGTGGCATGGGTCTTTGACAAATTTTTTCTGCAATCGTCTGTATTTCTTCTATATAATAGCGCAACATTCTTCCGGAGCCGCTGCCAAGACAATATATCTCACCGTCTTTTCCCTTCTCTCCCAAAAGTATCAGCGCTCTGGCGGCATCTTCGGAGTACAAAAAATCCCAGATCTGCTCTCCCTTTGTACAGGCAGGGGAGCATCCCTGAATCAGATTGCGGATGACTGTCATGACGACCGATCGCTCTGTATCATAGGGGCCATAGACACTCAGCACCCTGACCCATATGTGAGCCATGCCCAACTGTTGACACCGTTTTCTGCTCAATTGTCCGGCTGTCAATTTGGCAATGCCATATCCGGTTTTGGGACAGGTCGGTGTCTTTTCGCTCAGCACTTCTTTTTGAATCCCGTACTCCGCCTGAGAGCCCACTCCGATGAATCTGGTGCAGCCGACCGCCGCTGCCAGCTCCACCGCATCCAGCGTATAGCGGATGTTTTGTTCCTGACACCGCACATCCTCTCTTGCCATGCCGGTCGTACCCATCCAGGCAAGATGATAAAACCAGTCATACGATGACATCCGATGATCCCTGAGAGTGGAAAGCTCTGAGAGATCGCATTCTACGATCTGCAGTGCTCCGTCTTCCATGTCTTTGCCAAAGGCCTCCCTGAATCTTTGATTCCGCACCGAGCCACGATGTGTAATTGCTGTGACCTGACACCCGCAAAAGAGAAGCTGTTGAATGAGAGCCATCCCAATCGCCCCGGTGGGTCCGGATATGAGAACCTTTTTTTTGTATTCTTTTTCCCAATTCTCACTCTCGTTCATCTTCCTCATCCTCAATCATGCTAATATACATATTCTTTCTCAATTCTTCTCTCGGTAGAAATGGTGCCAGATCCTCCAAAGGCGGACTTACCAGCGTTCCATCTTTTCGTTTTCTGGCACTGTTCTTTGGTTCCCACACCTGCGTCGTATCCGTAAAAATTTCACAAAAAGCAAATCCTTTTCCGGATACAACTTTGTCTACCACTTGTTTCATCTGCCGGTTGGAACGCGCCTGATAATAAGGATAGCCAAATGCCTGTGCGAGCTTTTCAAAGTCCGGAAAGCCAAGATCACCGGACTCCGGTCCGATCCCAACTTTTTTGCGGTCCGAAAACAGATTATTCTGTGTGATGCGGATGGAGTGATATCCCTGGTTGTTGATCAAAAAAATCTTTATAGGCAGCCGGTTTGTGATGATCGTCTGCAATTCCTGAAGATTCATCATGATCGATCCATCTCCCTCAAGGCAGATCGTCTCCTTATCTCCCGCTGACCGGCAGAGACCAATCGCGGCGGGCAGACCGTATCCCATGCTGGCGATCGCACTGTTGATGATAAACCGGGTGCCGGACTTGATTGTATAATTCTGATGTCCAACCACACAGCAGGCTCCATTGGACACCGCTGTCAGACTCTCCTCCGGAAGTCTGTCACTTAAATATTTGATAAAAGCAAATACATTCGCACTCCCGGGCTTTTCCTCCCAATGTTTTGGCAGTGTGACCGGATAGTCGCGCTTCCAGTTTTGACAGATCTGCCGCCATGCTACTCCCTCATCGGTGGAGAACAGAGGCAAAGCTTTTGCTTCTTTGTGCAAATACCGGTCAAGGCAGTTAAGAAAGTCCTTTGCGTCTGCGCACACCGGCAAATCGACATGGATCGTGTGTTTTTTCATTTCTTCAGGATCAATATCCACCATAATCACTTTGGCCTCCCTGGCCCATGTCTGCCAGTTATAGCCCACCTGACGAATCGAAATCCTGGTCCCGACCGCCAGGATCAAATCGGCATTCTGAACCGCAAAGTTACCGGCACGATCACCCATATTGCCACCGCGTCCCACATAGAGAGGATTTTCATTTTCGATGAGATCCACCGAATTCCAGTAGGTTACGACAGGAACTCCCAATTGGGAAATAACTTTGCGAAAAATCTCTGTCGCACCGGCAAGCCGGATTCCGTATCCCGCATAAAAAACGGGACGTTTCGCTGCCCGGATCCGGTCGGCAATTTCTTTTATGACCGATTCTCTCACTTTTGGAATCTCATCCGGATCCCAATCGTCGCTCTCAAAATATCCGGAGAGATTCTCTGTCTCTATCATCATTCCCTGAAAATTTACCGGGATGTCAATCCAGACCGGTCCCGGCCTCCCATGACCAGCCAGATACCATGCCTTCTCAAGCAGGTAGCGGATGTCCTCCGGTCTCTCCAGCATTGCCGCATATTTGCACATCGACTGCGCGCATGTTGTGATATCGAATTCCTGATCGCCCACCGCCCGAACTCTGGCACCGTTCAATTTTTTTTCATACCGCGCTGTTGTGTCGTATCGGACCTGCCCTGACACAATAAACATCGGGATGCTGTCAAGCCATCCCCCTGCCACTCCGGTAAGCGCATTGATCCCACCGGGTCCTGTCGTAACACAGACCAGTGCAATTTTCTGTTCCAGTCTCGCATAAGCCTCCGCCGCAATCGCACATGCCTGTTCATGATGCTGATAAGTACAGCGGATCCTGTCATGATGTCCGAGGGCATCATTCAGATGCATTGCGCCTCCACCCACCACACTAAAGCAGTCCCTCACTCCGTGATCTGCCATAAAATCCGCCACATAATCTGCCAGTCTGATCTTCACTGTTTTCCCTCATTTCTGCACTTTTTTTCGCGCATATATGATTGCCAAAATCATGGCATCAATCATCGCATCGGTCATCCCCGGGTAGACTCCGATCCAGAAAGAACGCTCCATAATCTGATCTGTCACCTCAAGATTTCCAACCACCCGGTAGGAATCCGTCCTGTTACGCCAATCGTCAAAGCACGGCTGTCTCAGAATATTGCCCGCAAAGAGCATTCTCGTCTGAACCCCCTGTTCTTCGATGCACCGGACGATGGCACTCTTGTCCACTCCCTCGCGGCAGGTAATCAAAAAACCAAACCAGCTCGGATTCGAATCCGGACAGGCCTGTGGAAGAATAAACCACTCCTCCTCCCCTTTTAGTCCCTCTCTCAGCCGCTGAAAATTGCTTCTTCTCTTTTCGACAAAAGAAGGAAATTTCTCAAGCTGCGCACATCCAATCGCCGCCTGCATATCCGTTGCTTTCAGATTATATCCAAAATGGGAGTAGACATATTTGTGATCGTATCCCACCGGAAGTTCTCCGTACTTGCGATCGAACCGATGTCCGCACCGATTGTCATGTCCCGGTGGACAGCTGCAGTCTCTCCCCCAGTCACGCAACGAGTTCACAATTTTGTGAAGGAGCGGGTTATCCGTATAGACCGCTCCCCCCTCTCCCATCGTCATGTGATGGGGCGGATAAAAACTGGATGTGCCAAGATCTCCTATCGTGCCCGTCAATTTCTTTGTTCCATTCAGTGTATACTCACTCCCCAGCGCATCACAGTTATCTTCAATGAGCCACAGATTGTGTTCATCACAAAATTTTTTTACAGCACAAAGATCAAATGGATTTCCCAGTGTATGCGCCAACATGACCGCTTTGGTTTTATCCGAATACACCTTCTCAAGCCCGGACACGTCAATATTATACTGTGGAATCGTCATATCGACAAACACAGGAACCGCACCGTACTGAACAATGGGTGCGATTGTCGTGGGAAATCCTGCCGCAACCGTAATCACTTCATCCCCCGGCAAAATTCTTCTCTCTTGTAACAGCGGGGACGTGAGTGCCATGAACGCCAGAAGATTGGCAGATGACCCGGAATTGACCAGGGAACAGTATCGAATTCCCAGATATTCTGCCAGTTTCTTCTCAAATTCCTCAGTAAACCGACCGGACGTCAGCCAGAAATCCAGGGCACTGTCCACCAGATTACTCATTTCCTCTCTTCCATAAAAACGGGAGGCATAGGGAATGCGGTCTCCTTCTTTATATTCTTTTCTCTGATGGAAGGTATCGCAGTACTCTCCTACCATCTTTAAAATCGTTTCTCTTGCTTCCTTCTCGGATTGATTTTCAAACATGATTTCCTCATTCCTGTCTACTGTCTTCTATATATTCTTCAATCTGCTGATCCATGATCTGTGCTACATCTCTTCCGTCCAAAAATGCCTTTGTCCACTCAACAGTGGCAAGAAGCGCCCTCCCGATATCCCAAACCGGCCGCCAGCCAAGACGACTCTTGATCTTGGAAGAATCCAGTTTGAGAAAGTTCGCCTCATGCGGTCCGTCGTCGCTCTGAATCTTCCATTTCATCTGTGGTCCCCACAGCCCGGCAAATGTTTCTACCAGCTCTGCCGTCGTGACACAGGAAGAATCATCCGGTCCGACATTATAGCATCCCTGATATGACCGATCCTCATACTGTTTCTTTGCAAGCAGAAGGTATGCCATCACCGGTTCCAATACGTGTTGAAACGGGCGTGTGGCATCCGGATTGCGAAGAATCAACTCCGTCCCACTCTGAATCGCGCGTATACAATCCGGGATGATGCGGTCTTTGGCAAAATCTCCTCCCCCGATGACATTGCCGGCCCTCGCAGTAGATATCGCAATTTCTCTCCCCTCAAAAAAGGAGTGAGCATAGCTGTGAGTGACAAGCTCCGAACAGGATTTACTGTTGGAATACGGATCCCATCCATCCAGGGGATCACTCTCCCGATACCCCCACTCCCACTCGTGATTTTGGTATACTTTGTCCGTTGTGACGTTCACAAAGCTTCGAACTTCCGGACAACGCCGGATACATTCGCAGACGTGAACTGTCCCCATCACATTTATCTCATAGGTATCCACCGGCCTCTGATACGAGGTTCGAACAATCGGCTGTGCCGCCAGATGAAACACAATTTCCGGTCTCACCTCATCAAATACTTTGGCGAGCTGCTCAAAATCTCTCACATCCGCCGTCACGGAATGAATCGCATCCTCCAGCCGCGAAATTGTATAGAGGTTTGGCTGTGTGGGTGGTTCCAGTGAATATCCGGTCACATCAGCTCCTGCCCCAACCAGAATCCGGCTCATCCAACTTCCCTTAAAGCCTGTATGACCGGTTATCAAAACTCTCTTGCCACGAAAAAATTCCAGATCAAACATCGGTATCTCTCCCAACTTTTCGGATGATTTACGAATAAAGGTGCGAACAAGTACAGGTACTTGTTCGCACCACAATCACACCAGCTATTGATTACATATTTCCTGCATTCTGATAGATCGAAAGCATTGGCATCATAACGGCTCCGAGAATACCACCAACCAATACAGCCAGCAAAATAATTACCATTGGCTCCATCGCTGTGGTGAGGTTCTTCGTTGCCTCTTCTACATCCGCCTCATAGTACTCCGCAACCTTATCCAACATCGCCTCTGTTGTACCGGTATCCTCACCAATCTTTAACATATGTGTCAACATCGGTGGAAAAATTCCGGACGCCTCCAGAGGCTCCGACATCGGAATACCTTGCATGACTTCTTCCCTACAGTCTTTTATCGCCTTTCGAACCACACGGTTTGTGATGACATCACCGACGATATCCAGAGAGTCAACGACCGACACACCGGACATAACCAGTGTTGACATCGTCATTGAGAATTTTGCCGCTGCATTTTTAATCGTAAGCGTCTTGACCAATGGGAGAATCAGCGTAAGCCGGCTGACCATCTGTTTTCCCGGCTCTGTATTCTTTCCAATGATAATGAACGCAACAATCGCAGCAATGGTAAACAGCACACCAAATAAGTGCCCCGTAATAAAATCACTGAGCGCCATAACTAATTTTGTGAGCCATGGAAGTTCCTGTCCCATCTCATCAAATGTCTCTTTAAACTGCGGAATCATGGTTGTCATCAGCAAAATTACAACACCGATCGCAACGACCAATACCACAATCGGATAGATCATCGCAGAACGAATCATCGATGTCAATTTCAGATCTTTGTCAAACTGTTCGGTAATACGCTCGAACGCAATCTCTAAGTTACCGGTTGCCTCACCGGCTGCCACCATGTGAATCAAAAGTTCCGGGAACACTTTACCCTCTGACTGCAGAGCATTTGCCAGACTGTCACCCTTCTCAACCAAAGTCACGACATTGTGAATGGATTTTTTCAGGTTCTTGTTCTCAGTCTGATCCTCCACCATGTGCAGACCATCAATTACGGTCACACCGGCATTTAAAATACTGTGGAACTGTTTACAAAAGATGGTGACATCTTTTTTCTTGACACCGGTTCCAATCTGAATATTCCATGCAGCTTCCCCAAGCGAAGCACCCTCTTTGATGCTGAGGACAACCGCACCGTCCGACTGCAGCTTGGCAACGGCAGTCTCCTGTGACTGAGATTCTATCGTGCCTTTTCTCTGCTTACCGAACCTGTCGGTAATGACATACTTATAACTAGCCATAACTTCCTCCTTTTTTTATTTACATATATCCATTTAGGCGTTTTTGGAAACCAGGCTTATCCTGTGCAAATACAATTGCATCATCCCTTGTTATCTTTCGCGCCATCAACAACTCATACAACGCATCGTCCATCGTAATCATTCCGGCAGACTTACTTGTCTGGATGATGGACGGGATCTGATGAGCTTTCGCCTCACGTATCAGGTTACGAATCGCACTGTTTGAGTGCATGACTTCAAACGCTGCCACACGTCCCTTACCATCCGCTGTCGGAAGAAGCTGCTGCGAAATAATGGATTCGAGAAGAGTCGCCAGCTGAATACGAATCTGTCCCTGCTGATACGTCGGGAACACGTCAATAATACGTTCCAGTGTAGGAACCGCACCGATTGTATGCAGGGTCGAGAGAACCAGATGTCCGGTCTCGGCTGCTGTCACAGCGGTTGAAATCGTCTCCAGGTCACGCATCTCTCCTACGAGGATTACATCCGGATCCTCACGGAGTGCTGCTCGCAGCGCCGCTGCATAGGACTGTGTATCCTGTCCGACCTCTCGCTGATTGACAACGGATTTTGCATGGGTATGTAAGTACTCGATCGGGTCCTCCAGTGTAATGATATGTTTGCTGTAATTCTGATTAATGACATTGATCAGAGACGCCAATGTTGTTGACTTACCACTACCGGTCGGTCCCGTGACCAGAATCAACCCCCTCTTTTTGGTGGTCAGATCGATGACCGAAGGAGAGAGTCCGAGCTTTTCCGGAGCCGGAATCTCAGAGTTGATCAGACGGATTACGAATGACATCACATTTTTTTGCTTAAAGATATTCACACGGCATCGGCCTACATTCGGAACCGCATAGGAGAAATCCGCCTCTCCGTCGCGGTTAAATGTCTCGATCAGACGCTTGGGAATCATCTGCTCAACAAGAGCCTTTGAGTCCGCCGGTGTTATCACACCTTCTACCAATGTCTGAAGTTCTCCATTGACACGACATTTTGGTGGAATTCCAACTGAAACATGTAAGTCGGAAGAACCACGTTCGCTTGCTTTGGTGATTAATTCATCAATACTAAACATTTATCTATCCCCTTTATTCTGTGGCGATACGCTCAACTTCTGCAATCGACGTAATGCCTTGTAGTGCTAGTTTCGCTGCTCCATTTCGGAGTGTTGTCATTCCCTCTTTGAGAGCGGCATCCTGAATTTCCTCAGCGCCTCCTCCCGCAGAAATTACGCGTCGCACCGATGCCGATACCATCATGATCTCATATACACCAATACGTCCGCGGTATCCGGTACCGTTGCAGTAGGCACAAGTTCCACCGCCCGCCTCATAGATTGTCACACTTCCATCGCCTTTCAATCTC
Organism: uncultured Eubacteriales bacterium; assembly: GCA_900319095.1. Classification (GTDB taxonomy): domain Bacteria; phylum Bacillota; class Clostridia; order Lachnospirales; family Lachnospiraceae; genus Eubacterium_F. The sequence continues at coordinate 11,751 of ONNE01000199.1, forward strand.
AGGCGCTGTTTATCCAGATCCGTGATCTCATGCGGTCTACGGCATTTCGGACACAGTCTTCGAACCAGTCGCTGTGCGATGATACCGACCACGGAATCCGCAATCAGATACGGCTCAATTCCCATATCCTCCAGACGGGTAACTGTACTTGCCGCACTGTTTGTATGCAGGGTACTTACCACCAAATGTCCTGTGATTGCGGCCTTTACCGCGATATTTGCCGTCTCCTCGTCTCGAATCTCACCGATCATGATAATATCCGGATCCTGACGAAGAATGGATCGAAGGGCTGCCGCAAAGGTAAGCCCTGCTTTTTCATTTACCTGTACCTGATTAATACCATTTACATCTGCCTCGACCGGATCCTCAACGGTGATGATATTTACATCGCCTCCGTTCAACTCATTGAGCACGGTATACAGGGTCGTGGACTTACCACTACCGGTCGGTCCCGTAACCAGAATGATTCCATGCGGATTGCGAACCAGCTGGTCAAATGCATTCAACTCTTTTTCCGGGAAACCGAGCTCTTTCTTGTCTTTCGTCAAGGCCTGTTTGGATGCAATACGCATAACGATCTTCTCACCATAAACAGTTGGAAGACTCGATACACGGATATCGTATTCCACACGGTTGAACACCTGTGTCATACGTCCGTCCTGCGGTGCTCTCTTGATTGAAATATCCATGCCACTGATAACCTTGATACGGGCGATGATCGCATTCTGCAATTCCTTCTCATACCGCATCATCTCCTGCATGGCACCGTCGATTCGGAAACGTACCCGGACATTGTCCTCCATTGACTCGATATGAATATCGCTGGCACGCTCATTGACTGCCTGCTCAACAATCTTATTTACCAGAATTACAATTGGAGCATCATCGACATCCGACTTTTCTTCTTCCTGCTGGTTTCGACCGCGGGATGCCATCTGTTCTTTTCTCTCTCTGGAGTAAGCATCCGCCATCTTGGCAACCTGCTCGTTGCCGTAATATTTTTCAATACCAAAACGGATATCCTCCATGCCGGCAACCATCGGTTCGATCTGCATATTGGTAAAAATCGACAAATCGTCCACCGCAATGATATCCAGAGGATCTGCCATGGCCACACGGAGAATGTTCGGATTGTCTGCATCCACCTCAAAAGGAAGTACATTATGTTTGCGCACAATTTTTTCCGGAATCAGCCCAATCACTTCCGGAGCAATCTTTGCCTCCCGGATATGCGCGATCGGAAACCCGATCTGCCGGTGCAATGCCTCGACAATCTCTGTCTCATTCGTGAATTGCAATTCGATCAGAGTATCGCCGAGTCGAAGGCCCAACGCCTTTTGCTTTTGCAGTGCCTCTGCCAGCTGCTCGGCTGTAATCACTCCATCATCGATGAGCAAGTCACCCAGTCTCTTCCTAGTCCCTCTAATCATATTCCTTCTCCTTTTTACTCAGATGCTTGTTCCTCATTCTGTCCGAGTATAACCTTATCATTTTTATTCTTGCGCAATTTGATACCAATCGCAATGCCGCATCCGGCCACGACAGTAAAAATCACGAGCCGAATCAAATAGTAAACAATTGCTTCGGGAATACCCATCATGTCTGTCTCCTCCTTATCTATATGCTGTATCAACGATATCGGTTAATCACTTTTTTATCTGCGGTTGGCAAGTTCTTTTGTGACATCTTCCCACGTCAGACCGCACTCTGCCATGAGAACCATCATGTGATACAAAAAATCGGCAATCTCATATTTGAGTTCTTCTGCATCCGGATTTTTCGCTGCTATGATGATCTCCGATGCCTCCTCACCGCATTTTTTCAATATCTTATCAATTCCCTTTGTAAAGAGATAGTTTGTATAGGAACCCTCTTTCGGATTTTCCTTCCGATTCATGATCGTCGCAAAATCCTCTTCCAAAATCGTCAGAGGGTTGGTATCAATATAATCTTTCTTTGCCAGTTCTTTGAAAAAACAGCTGTACGCACCGGTGTGGCACGCAGCACCGACCTGATGCACTTTGGCAAGAATGGTGTCGTTGTCACAATCCAGTCTGAGTTCTTTGACATATTGATAGTGACCGGAGGTGTCTCCCTTGCACCACAACTCTTCACGGCTGCGACTGTAGTATGTCATCTTGCCCGTCTGACAGGTCATCTCATAGGATTCCCGGTTCATATAGGCGAGCATCAGGACCTGATTGGTCCGATAGTCCTGTACGACGCAGGGAATCAACCCGGAATCATCCGTCTTGAACTCCGAAAAATCCAATTTGGATTCAAATGTATTCATCGGAATCCCGGCCTTCTTCATCGTGTTTTTGATCTTGTATAGATCTTTATTTTCATAATAATTCGTAGCCACGCCCTGAACATTTTCCAGTCGCAGCAATTCCTCTAAATCATTGTGCAAAAGGCTGTCACGAACAATCACGTCTTTTCCG
>ONNE01000053.1 GCA_900319095.1 uncultured Eubacteriales bacterium
ATGATGACAACATCGGCCACCTGAAACATCAGAGGATATTTCAGTGGTTTGTCATCGCCCTCCGGCACAGATAAAATCATGGCATTTTTGACGGAGCCGGTATCGAATTCGGCCGGACAAACAAGGTTTCCAACGTTTTCTAAGACAACAAGATCCAGATCCTCTGTTCCGATGGCATCAAGTCCCTGATTGGTCATGCCGGCATCCAGATGGCACATTCCCCCGGTGTGAAGCTGGATCGATTTTACTCCGGTCTCAGCAATGGCAAGAGCATCCACATCGGAGTCAATATCGGCCTCCATAATACCTATGCGGATATCATCTTTTAAATGACGGATGAGACTCAGAAGAGTCGTCGTCTTTCCGGAACCCGGTGCGCTCATTAAGTTGAGCAAAAACGTGCGCTCCTGTTTGAGACGGTCCCTTGTTTTTTTTGCAGCGGTGTCATTTTCCTCTAAGACATTTTGTTTTAAATCAACGATTTCCACTTTTTTCATGTGTTATTCGTCCTCACTTTCCATTTTGATCTGACGCAGAGTCGCTCCCCTTCCCTCAGTGATGTGGCACCGGCCACTGTGACAGGAGGGACAGAGATAATCGTGTTCTTTGTCCGGATGATATTCGCACTGGCAATTGTCACAGACCGCCCGGATCGGAATATGGGTGATCGTGAGAGAAGAACCCTCCAGAATCGTTCCTTTGCAGGCGGTCACATAATAGCGTTGGAGAAATTCATCTTCAATTCCGGTCATCTCTCCGACATCGACGTGGAGAGAGAGAACGCGACCGGCATGATGCTCTTTTGCGGTCTCCAATGCCTGATTGACAAAGCGAACAACATAACTCATTTCATGCATAAAATATCTCCGATCCTTTTGTTATAAACAACTATTCCCATTTTACTCTTATGGAAGAAAAAAGTAAAGAAAAAATAGAGAAAACAAATGGGTTGTACTTGATTTTTGGGGTGAAAAAGATTATCATTATACGGGGGAATCATTTGCCCTTTAAGAAACAAATGAATTTAAATGATTGGAGGACGAGAAAATGCCTGTAGTACCTTTTCTCATATGCTTTCCGCTGGTAGTTGCTCTGCTGATGTTTGTGATTCCATCCAACTCAGTGAGAAATGCGGTGGCCTATGTGAGTGCCGTGATCATCATGGGCGCGACAGGAATGCTTTTAGTACAGTGGTTGGCAGGGGGGCGAAAGCCGATTGACCTGTATTACGAGACGGAGATGGTGGATCATGTGATCCTCGGAGTCGAGCTCTTTTTGATGGTGCTGGTAACATTCCTTTGTTTCAAATACAAAAAATATTGGATCAGTCTGCTGTCGATCGTGCCGACACTTTTGATTGCTTCTCTGGAGCTTCAGGGACCTAAGCTGGAAGAGATTGCACATATTAAGATTGATCATCTCTCTATTTTGATGTGTTTGATCATTGGAGTGATCGGAAGTCTGATTGTGATTTATGCCGGTGGTTATATGCATGGATATCATAATCATCACAAAGAAGTAAAGGATCGAAGAAACTATTTCTTCATGCTTTTGTTTATATTTTTGGGAGCGATGTTTGGATTCGTTCTCTCAGAGAGTCTGCTCTGGATTGATTTGTTCTGGGAGATGACCAGTATCTGTTCATTCCTCCTGATTGGATATACGAGAACCGAAGAAGCGGTCAACAATTCTTTTCGCGCACTGTGGATGAATCTGCTTGGTGGTGCTGTTCTGGCACTGGGGATTTGTTATTTTGCGGTAGTTGAAGAGACGGCTTCTCTCTCAAAACTGGTTGAGCTGGGAGTTGGCGGCAACCGGTTCGCGCTGATTCCTGTGGCATTTATCGCGTTTGCCGCTCTTACGAAATCAGCACAGTTACCGTTCTCGACGTGGCTGATCGGGGCCATGGTCGCACCGACGCCATCCTCGGCACTGCTGCACAGCGCTACGATGGTAAAGGCGGGAATTTACATTCTGTTCCGTCTGTCTCCGGCACTGCATGGAACGACAGCGGGAACGATGATTTCACTTGTTGGTGGCTTTACGTTTTTGGCGGCTTCATTCATGGCAATTGCACAGAGCGATGCCAAGAAAGTGCTTGCTTTTTCAACAATATCGAATCTGGGACTGATGGTTGCCTGTGCCGGTGTCGGTACATCGACAACGATTTGGGCAGGAGTATTTCTCATGATCTTTCATGCGATTTCCAAATCTCTTTTGTTCCAGGATGTCGGAGCGACGGAGAATGCGATTCACAGCCGTGATATTGAGGATATGCATGGACTTTTGTTCCGTCTCCCGACACTTGCGATCTTTATGTTTATCGGAATTGCGGGAATGTTTTTGGCACCGTTCGGTATGCTGATCTCCAAGTGGTCGGCACTCCGCGCATCGGTAGATGCCAACAACATTATTTTGGTATTTTTCATTGTATTCGGTAGTGCGACGACCTCTTTCTACTGGACCAAGTGGATGGGCAAGATTATCAGCAAAAGTCATATGACCGGTGAGCGTCTGACAGATATTTCCAAGAAGAATGAGATCGCTTCCATGTGGATTCATGCCGTGCTGATGATTGCGCTGTGTCTGGTATTCCCATTGTTGTCTCATGTATTTGTAAATCCTTTGCTGGTTGAGACATTTGGAAAGAGCGAAGAGGTTCTGCCGCTTGGAATTCTTTATATGCTGATTGTTATCATAGCGCTTGTCTTTGCGGTTCCGGCCTTTTCGTACCTGTATAGCCGCAACATGAAGATCAATCAGAAACTGGCATACATGAGTGGAATCAACACCGGAGATGACAGAGAGTTTGTGGACTCTTTTGGCGATTCGAAGAAAGTATGGTTGTCCAACTATTATTTCGCTGGTATTGTGGGACAAAGACGCCTGATGGTTCCATCGCAGGTGTTTAGTGCGGCAATTATCATAATTATGTTATGTATGGTGATAGGAGGTGTGATGTAATGAAGATGAGTATTATATTACCAATCTTGTATGCTCTGCTAGCACCATTTTTGGGAGGGCTGTTAGAGGGAATTGACAGAAAATTGTCTGCCCGTATGCAAAGAAGAGTGGGACCTCCGCTTTTACAGCCGTTCTATGACGTGTCGAAGTTGTTTAAAAAACAGGTTATCATGGTCAGTAAATCACAGACATTTCTCTTACTGTCCTATCTTGTGCTGACGGTGTTGACCGGTGTTATGTTTTTTTTGGGAACCGATATTTTGATGTGCTTTTTCGTATTGTCAACAGCAGCTACCTTCCTGTATTTTGCTGCCGTTGTGACGAGTTCACCTTACAGTACCATCGGAGCATCCCGTGAGCTGATTCAGATGATGGCATATGAGCCGGCCGTTCTGCTTGCCTGTGTGGGCTTCTATCTGGCGACCGGAACCTTCAATATCAGTGAGATCGCGGTGAGTCCGACAAGTACCATCTTTTGTCTTCCGGGATTTTTCGTGGCTTTTGTATTTATTCTTACGATTAAGATGAGAAAGTCACCGTTTGATACCAGTGCGTCCCATCATCCTCATCAGGAGCTGGTCAAGGGACTTACGACGGAGATGGGAGCCAGAAACCTGGCGCTGTATACAGTGGCAGAGTGGTATGAGAACGTATTTCTTCTCGGAGTGATCGGATTGTTTATCATCAATCAGAATCCAATCAGTATTGTGGCGATGATTGTTGTCATTCTGCTGGTATATTTCCTGGAGATTTTGATTGATAACAGCAGCGCCCGAATGAAATGGGAAGATATGCTGAAAGTTTCATGGGCGGTTACATTGGTGGCAGCAGGACTCAATTTGATTATTTTGATGCTGCTTCGATAGGAGAATGAAATGGCGCATGGATGTGCGCAGAAACGAGGTAAAATTATGGCACAAGTAAAAAAATCACCGTGGCTGTTGCATTATGATGGTTCCAGCTGTAACGGTTGTGATATTGAAGTTCTTGCCTGCCTGACTCCGGTCTATGATGCGGAGCGGTTTGGAATCGTCAATACGGGAGATCCTATGCAGGCAGATATTTTCCTGATTACCGGTGGCATCAATACACAGAATCAGGAAGTTGTAAAACAGCTCTATGATCAGATGCCGAGACCGAAAGTCGTGGTTGCTGTTGGAGTATGTGCATGTACCGGAGGGATTTTCAAGGAGTGTTATAACATTCTCGGTGGTGCAGATTCTGTTATTCCGGTGGATATTTATGTGCCGGGATGCGCAGCAAGACCGCAGTCGATCATTGATGGAATTGTCAAGGCAATTGCCCTGTTTGAAGAGCGCTCCAAAGAGCATGATGCACTGGTAAAGAAGAAGGAAGCAGGGGAGGTGACGGCAAATGAGTAAAGTGATCTGTCCGGACAATGTGCGGGAAGATATTGAAGTCGGTGATCTTTTGACCAAAGTCATGGAAAAGAAAAAAAATGGAATGCGGCTTTCACAGGCATGTGCCGCATATGCCAACGATCATCTCGAACTCAGTTATTCTTTTGCTGATGATGAGACATATGAATTCGTTACCTTGAGACTGGTTGTGGAACGGGATACGGAAATTCCGAGCATCACGGAGATTATTCCGGCAGCAGTATTCTATGAAAATGAGATGAAGGAAATGTTTGGTGTAAAGATACAGATGATCGAGACGGATTATCAGAACAAATTATATCGGATTGAGGCGGAGACCCCACTCCTTCCGAAGGACAAGGAGGAAAAATAATGGGTAAGAGAAGTGTGATACCTTTTGGACCACAGCATCCGGTACTGCCGGAGCCAATTCACCTTGACCTTGTTGTGGAGGACGAGAGAGTGGTGGATGTGATTCCTTCTGTCGGTTTTGTGCACCGCGGATTGGAAAGCTTGGTGACAAAGAAAGATTTTAATACATTGGTGTATGTCGCTGAGAGAACTTGTGGTATCTGCAGTTTTATGCATGGGATGGGATATTGCGAAAGTATTGAGCACATGATGGAGATTGAGATTCCGGACCGCGCCAAATTTTTGCGCACGATCTGGAGTGAGATGTCACGTATCCACAGTCATCTTTTGTGGCTTGGGTTATTGGCGGACGGTTTTGGTTTTGAGAACCTGTTTTATCAGTGCTGGCGTATCCGTGAAAAGATTTTGGATATGTTGGAGATGACAACCGGTGGCCGCTGCATTTTCTCAGTCAATCAGATCGGTGGTGTATTAAAAGACATTGAACCGGATATGTTAAAGCACATACTGAGTGCGATTGATGAGATTGAGAAAGAACTGAGAGTGGTTCAAAAGACATTTATGGATGATTATACGGTAAAATCGCGTCTGTGTGGTGTTGGTGTGTTGTCCAAAGAGAAAGCGCATGAGCTTGGTTGTGCCGGTCCGTTTGCGAGAGCGAGTGGCATTTGTACCGATATGAGAATCCGGGGATACGACGCCTATCCGGAGCTGGATTTTGAGCCGATTACAAGTGATCTCGGTGATTGCTATGCGCGGTGTGATGTCCGGACAAGAGAGATTTTCCAGTCGATCGACCTGATCCGTCAGGCGGCCGGAAAAATTCCGGAGGGCGAGTTGTCTGTTCCGGTCAAGGGGAAACCGGAGGGCGAGTTCTTCATGAGAGTGGAGCAGCCGCGAGGCGAGGCGGTTTATTTTACAAAAGGAAATGGCAGTATGTTTCTTGACCGCATGAGAATCCGCACCCCTACGTTTGCCAACCTGCCTGGATTATGCGAGACATTAAAAGGTGCAAGTTTAGCAGATGTCGGTTTGCTTGTAATTACGATTGATCCGTGTATCAGCTGCACGGAGAGATAATGAATAGGAGGAAAATATATGTCTAAGATTATGAATTTTGCTCCGACAGCTTTGAAAAATTTATTCATGAAACCGGTTACAACAACGTATCCTGCGGAGCCTTTTACTTATCCGCAGAGAAGCCGTGGTCATATTGAAATTGATATTGATGACTGCATTGGTTGTGGCATGTGTGTCAGAAGTTGTCCGCCGGGCAACCTGAGTGTGGATAAGATAAAAGGTACTTGGACCATTGACCGTTTTGATTGTATTGCCTGCGGATACTGTGTCGTAAAATGCCCGAAAAAGTGTCTGCATATGGTTCCGGGCTATCAGGAGCCGGAGGGAGAAAAGCATACGGATACGTATACAAAATCCAAAGAGGTCTTAGAGGCAGAGGCGAAGAAGCGGGAAGAGATGGCCAAAAAGGCTGCCGAGGCAAAAGCGGCAAAAGAAGCTGCGGCAAAAGCGAAAGCAGAATAATTTCATAAGGTGGAACGATGAGATCAATTTCAGTGAGAATAACAGGATTGGTGCAGGGGGTTGGCTTCCGGCCTTTTGTGGCGGAGCAGGCACAAGCTTTGCACCTGTCCGGCTGGGTTAAGAATTCAGGTGGTATTGTCATAGTGGAGTTGACCGGTTCAGAACAGGCGGTGGGAGAATGGTTTCACCGCCTCTATCATTTCTCACCGGAGGGTGCCCGGATTGATCGCGTAGAGGTCCGGGAATTGGAGAATGTGGAGGGAAGGAAGGATTCCGGTTTTTCCATTATACACAGTAGCAGAGAAAACGAATCAATGCGATGGTTACCGGCTGACCGGACGATCTGTCCGGTGTGTGAACAGGAGTTGTTCGATCACAGCAACCGGCGATATCGACATCCGTTTATCAGCTGTACCAGTTGTGGACCGCGCTATAGTATTTTAAAAGAGGTTCCCTATGACCGTGAACACATTACGATGGAGCCGTATGGTATGTGTGAAGAATGTGCGATTGAGTATGCGCAGAGGGGAAACCGAAGACGCCATGCACAGACGATTGCCTGTCATCACTGTGGCCCGGTGCTGAGAGCAAAAGAGAGGCAGAGCGAGGTAGTCTATGAGAGAGAGGATGCTCTGACGAGGGCGTTGGAGGTGCTGCGAAGCCACCAGGTAATCGCATTAAAAGATATTGGGGGATACCATTTTTGTTGTCTGGCATCGGATGAGAAGGCTGCCATGAAATTGCGCGCGTTCAAAAAAAGAGACCAAAAGCCGTTTGCCGTGATGTTTCCCGATCTGGCATCGGTGAATGAATACTGCGAAGTGTCGCCGGTTGAATCAGAGCTTTTACAATCCAATGCAAGACCGATCGTGCTCCTGAATAAGAAAAAAGATTTTCCTGTGGTTATCTGTGGTGCCAGCAGCAAAATCGGTGCTATGCTTGCCTGCAATCCTCTCCAGCTTCTGCTTTTAAAAGAGACAGGACCGCTTGTTATGACAAGTGGAAACCGGGGTGGTGAACCAATTGTGATTGAGGATGAAAAAATGATGCAATACATGAACGAGGGATTTCCCGAACTCATTCTCTACCACGACAGAGAGATTTTAGAACCCCTTGAGGATTCAATCTATCAGGTGTCACCGAAGCTTTCCATTGTACAGATCATACGAAGAGCGAGAGGGCTTGTTCCGGAACCCATTTTCTTAAAAAGAAAGCTTAAGCATTCCTGCCTGGGAGCCGGTGGCGATTTAAAAGCGGTTTTTGGACTGGGAAAGGAAACGGTGGTTTATCTGAGCAGTTCATTTGGTGATCTCATTCATCCGGATGCCGCAAAAAAAAGACAGCTGGCACTCAGAAGAATGATGGATTTATTGGTGGTTGATCCTGAGAAGATGATCTGTGACCGTCATCCGGGATATCAGTCTGTCAGGCTGCCAGAATCTCTTGATAAGGCTGTGACATGTCAAAAGGTACAGCACCATCATGCGCACATTGCCTCAGTGATGGCAGAATATGGATTGGAAGGAGATGTTCTCGGTGTTGCCTATGACGGAACCGGATACGGAGACGATGGGGCGATCTGGGGCAGCGAATTTTTGCTATGTCAGGGAAAGGACTATCAGAGAGCGGGATCACTGAAGCCGGTTCTCATGCCGGGAAGTGATCGCACAGCAGTAGATGGGTGGATACCGGCATGGTCGTATCTGGACGAGGCTGTCTGTGATGGGATTGTGTCACGGGAAGAGTTGATTTTGAGGATGTCCGGTTCGCAAAAAAAACGGTTTCAAATTCTGTGTGCAGCAAGAAAGAGCCGGATGGGACAGATGATTGCCGTCTCTTCGATGGGACGTTTGTTTGATGCGGTCGCAACAATCTTAGAAATATGTGACAGGAATGAGTATGAGGGACAGTGTCCGACCATGTTAGAGGCCCGCGCACAGCGGTACAAAACAAAAAAATTCTTTGATCATAAAAAGACAGAAGAGATAACAGGCAGGCTCATCCGCTTTTGTGGAGAGAATCATACCTGTATCGATGGAGCATGGATCGTGGCACAGCTTTTTTTCGCCAAAGCGGACGGGATGGATGCAGAGTGGCTCGCGTACTGCTTTCACATGGCGATCTCACGGATGACAATGGAGCTGTGTAAGAGAATTTGTGGTAATTCTGTCCGACAAATTGCCCTTTCCGGTGGAACATGGTATAATCAAATTCTACTGGAACAGGTAGTAGAGGGATTGACAAAAGAAGGATATTCGGTATATGTAAATAAAGATGTGCCATCCGGAGATGGCGGACTGGCGCTCGGCCAACTGTGGCTGGCGACTTTTGAATCCTAGTATGAAAGGAGAGAGAAGAATGTGTGTAGCACTTCCGGGAGTTGTCATTGAGAGAGGAGATGGCGTGGCAACGGTTGATTTTAATGGAAACCGTGTCGAGGCAAGATCCGGTCTTGTCGATGTAAACACAGGAGATCATGTACTGGTACACGCAGGATGTATCCTGCAAAAAGTCTCTGAGTCCGAGGCGAGAGAAATGACAGAACTGATGGAGGAAATGAGAGGTTTTTCGTGATGCTAAAAGAGATCAAAAAATTTTTAGCGGAGTATGACGGACCGCCAATGAATATCATGGAGGTATGTGGAAGTCACACGGCAGCGATTGCCAAAAACGGGATTCCCGGTATGCTGTCAGAAAAAATCCGCCTACTCTCTGGCCCAGGGTGTCCGGTCTGCGTGACCCCTACCTCGTATATTGACCGGTTACTGGAACTGGCAGAAGATCCGGCAGTATGTATTGTGACCTTTGGAGATCTTTTGCGTGTGCCGGGCAGTGAAAAGAGCCTTCAGCAAATTCGCGGTGAGGGAGCGCGGGTTGAGATGGTGTACTCCCCATTAGATGTATTAAAACTTGCGGGGGAAAATCCTGAGATACGATATGTCTTTGCTGCGGTTGGATTTGAGACCACAACACCGGTCTATGCACTTTTACTGGATCAGCTCATCGAACAGAGAATCTCGAATGTGCAATTGTTGACAGCAATCAAGACAATGCCGGAGGCGATTCAGTTCTTGTGTGAGGGGGGAGCCCCGATCGATGGTTTTCTTGCACCCGGTCATGTGTCGGTTGTCACTGGCAGCCGTGTGTTTGAGCCACTTGCTCAAAGATATCAAATTCCGTTTGGAGTGTCCGGATTTTTGGGAGATGAATTGTTAATTGCGCTGTGCGGCATCGTAAAAGCATATGGCCAGGGAAGGGTTATGAATTTTTATCCCTCGGTCGTGACAGAAGAAGGGAATACCAGAGCGCTGGCTCTGATCGATCGCTATTTTGAACCGGCTCCTGCGACATGGCGCGGAATGGGGGAGATTGCCGGTTCCGGAAAAGTCTTAAAAAAAGAGTTTGAATTGTATGATGCGGGAAGCCGTGGTTTAAATGAGGATAAAAAGAAAAACCGGGCCTGCTGCTGTGACCGGGTTCTCATGGGACATATGCGGCCGACACAATGCCCTCTGTTCGGAACAGTATGCACACCGATGAATCCACAGGGGGCGTGTATGGTATCGACAGAGGGAAGCTGCTTTTCTTATTTTGCAAATAACAGGAAGGACCGATGAAAATGGAAGAGAAAATAACCATGGTGCATGGCAGTGGCGGAAGAGCGACCGGTGAGTTGATCGGAGAGCTTTTCGCAAAAGAATTTGACAATGAGATTTTGAGGCAAATGGAAGATAGTGCGGTTGTGAAAGCGACAGAAAAAATTGCCATGACAACGGATAGCTTTGTTGTCACCCCTCTTTTTTTTCCGGGTGGTGATATTGGAAGACTCAGTATCTGTGGAACCGTCAATGACCTCTTAATGAGAGGGGCAAAGCCAAAGTATCTGACCTGTGGCTTCATTCTGGAAGAGGGACTTTCCATACGCGTTCTCGCGGATACCGTGCATGCCATGTCACAGACGGCAAAAGAAGCCGGGATTCAGATTGTTGCCGGAGATACCAAGGTGGTCGAGGGCAATGGCGGTATGTATATCAATACGGCCGGTGTGGGTGTATTTGAAAAAGACAGAGAGCTGTCAGCAAAAAAAATTAAAAGCCGGGATGTAATCCTGGTGTCGGGGACGATGGGGGATCATCATGCGGCAATTCTGGGTGAGAGAATGAATATTGATACGGATATAGAGAGCGACTGTGCACCGTTGACGGAGATGGTCTCAAATCTGATGGAATCGGACATTGGCCTGCATGCGATGAGAGATGTGACAAGGGGCGGTCTTGCGACCGTATTAAAAGAGATGGCGGTGTCATCGGGAAGCCGGATAAAATTATATGAAGAAAACATTCCGGTCACAGAAAAGGTGAGAGATTTTTCCGGACTTTTGGGGCTGGATCCGATGTATATGGGAAATGAGGGAAAGCTGGTTGTCTTTGTCGAAGCCAAAGATAAAGAGAGGGCGTTAGAAGTAATGCGAAACAGTAAATACGGTGAGAATGCCTGTGCGATCGGAGAAGTGACACCGGGACAGGCGGGAGAACTCATCATGCAGACGAGAATCGGTGGAGAGAGGGAGATGGATATCCTGCAGGGAGAGGGACTCCCGAGAATCTGTTAGGGTTCTTGCACAATGAAAGGAAGGTTAAAATGGATTGTTTTCATGTAGAATTAAAAAAAGTAGTGGATGATTCCTATGATATCCAGATCGGAATGGATCTGGTGCCGGATCTGATTCAGGACTTACAAAACGGTCTGGTGGGAAAAATCCGCAAGTTTGCCGTGATCACGGATTCCCAGGTTGAAGATCTGTATGGAAATCGTATTTTACAGGCGGTAAGAGATGCCGGTTTTTCGGCAGATCTATTTGTTTTTCCGGCAGGGGAAAAGAGCAAGGTCAGAAAAACAAAAGAGATTTTAGAAGATGAGATGCTTATGAAGGGATATCGAAGAGATGCCTGCGTGATTGCTGTGGGAGGAGGTGTTGTGTCCGATCTTGCCGGCTTTTTGGCGGGCACATTCGGAAGGGGAATTCCATTTATCAATTATGCCACCACGCTGTTGGCGGCAGCGGATGCCTCGATCGGTGGAAAGACAGCGGTGGACACACCACTTGCGACAAATCTCATTGGCCTGTTTCACCAGCCGAAAAAAGTCTATCTGGACATCGCAACGTGGAAAACTCTGCCGAGAGAACATTTGATCAATGGTCTGGCGGAGACCGTAAAACACGGTTGCCTGGGTGATCTTGAGCTGTTTGAGTATCTGGAGGAGCATGTGGAGAACATCCTTCGCTGTGAGCCGGATGCCTGTCAATACATATCCGAGAGAAACTGTGCCGTAAAATATCAGGTTGTGATGCGGGATGAAAAGGAAAAGAGCCTGCGTGAGATTCTCAACCTCGGTCATACGGTGGGGCGTGCCATTGAGACGGTCAGTGATTATCGTCTGCTTCATGGGGAAGCGGTGGCTATTGGCATGGCAGCCCAGGTGCGGCTGGGATGTCAGTGCGGCTATGTGACGGAGCAGGAGAGAGACCGGGTCATCGCCCTGTTAAAAAAATGTTTTCTTCCGACGGAGGTTCCGGACTACATAGAGAAGGAAGCGCTTGTCCAAAAACTCTATACGGACAAGAAAGTGAGGGATGGAAAACTCCGGTTTGTGTTCCAAAAGGGAATCGGAGATGTCATGACGTTTGGAGAAGATGTCTATGCCAGACCGGTGGATGAAAAAGAGATACGAGAAATTCTTGAGTGGATGTAAGGAGGAAGAAATATGATACCAACGATAATAGGAATTGCGATTCTTCTTTTAATCGTGATCGTGCTGGTGATGAGCTACAACTCATTCGTCCGGCTTTTGATGACCGTGGAGGAGGCATTTTCCAATATGGACATCGAACTGAAAAAGAGATTTGATTTGATACCGAATCTGGTTGAGACGGTAAAGGGATACATGGGGCATGAGCAGGAGACACTGACGCGCTTAGTGAATTTGAGGAGCGTGGATTATACCAAAATGACCGATCAGGAGAAAATTGAAAACAGCAGTGAGATTGCCCGCGTTATTCCGAAAATTATGGCAGTCGCAGAAAACTACCCGGATCTGAAGGCGAGTACCAATTTTCTGAAACTGAGCGATCAGCTGACACAGATAGAAGAGGATATTGCCAACGCGAGAAAATATTATAACGGGGCAGTCAAACAGTACAATATCAAAATCCGGACAGTGCCGAGCAACCTTGTGGCAGTTCTGTTCCGGTTTGAGAAGAAACCATTGTATGAGTTGGAAGATGACAACGAGAGACAGAATGTAAAGGTGGAATTCTGATGAAAAAATCTGGTAAAAAAATGTGGCTGCGGATATTCTTTCTCCTTGTGTTCGGCATTATGACCGGTCTGTTCTCCTCTATACAGGCAGAGGCAGAGGACGGATTCACCATCCGGAACTACCGCGTGGATATGAAGGTGTCAAAAAATCATGTCTATCAGATTACGGAGACAATTTTAGTGGATTTTTATGAATCCAGACATGGGATCTATCGAAACATACCTACCCGTAACCGGATCCGGAGAGCAGATGGCAGTACCGGTACGACGTATGCCAGAGTGGAGCGTATCGATTGCTCCCATCCGTTTTCTAAATCGATGGAAGAGGATGTCTGCAAGATTAAAATCGGAGACAAAGACAAACGAGTTACCGGACAAATTACATATACCCTATCGTATGACTATGTTATGGGAAACGATATTCTGGATGGGAATGATGAGTTTTATTTTAACATCATCGGCACGGAGTGGACAACGAGCATTGAAAATGTCAGCTTTTCGATTGAGATGCCGGACTCATTTGATGAAAACAATTTGGGGATGACATATGGTCCGGTCGGAGAAGAGCATATGAACGGCTTGACTTATGCCATAGAGGGAAACCGGATTGAGGGAAAACTGGATCCCTCCATTAAGCTGAATCCCTATGAGGGGGTCACGGTCCGTCTTCTTTTACCGGAGGGATATTTTGAAAAGACATGGGGGATTCCCTGGTCGGTTGGGGCGACGTTCATCCTGGGAATTATTGGAATTTTGCTGGCATTTGTACTGTGGTGGCGGGTTGGCCGCGATGATGTGGTGGTCAGCACCATTGAGTACTATCCACCCGATGACATGAGTCCCTTAGAGGTTGCTTTTGCCTATCGGGGAGAATTGCAGGATAACGATGCTGTTTCCCTGGTAGTGACACTGGCTCAAAAAGGATATATTCAAATTATGGGGGGGGATTCAAAGAAGGATTTTGCTCTCATGCGCAAAAAATTATACGATGGCACCGATTCCTGCGAGAGTGTATTTATGCAGGGCTTATTTGCGCTCGGAGAAGTTGTGGGAAAAAGACAGTTGGAAAATAAGTTTTATAAGACGATTAAGCTGATAAAGGGAATTGTGAACACAAAAGAGAATAAAGAACAGATTTTTTATGCGAATTCATTGAACAAGGGATGGATCCTATGGGGAATCAGCTTTGTTCTATACATTTTGAGTGCGCTGATTCCGATGCTTTTCTATTCATCGTTTTCTCAGTCGATTTACATGGTGTTTTTTTCTTCTATCCTTTTTTTGGCTGGATTTAAAAACCTATTTGATCCGGCAAAGACGTTAAAAAACAGAATTAGGGGGGCACTGGGGATGTTTGTGCTCGGTGGCGGAATGTTTTATTTCACCATATACACTGTCATCTCAGGGCTTGGGATCTATTACCGGATTGGCTATGGGTTTGCCTTTGTCTGCAGCGGAGTTCTGATATTTTTCTGCTCTATCATGTCCAAGAGAACCGAGTATGGAACCAGAATTCTGGGAAGAATTCTTGGGTTTAAAAACTTTTTGGAATTTGCCGAAAAAAGCCGCCTGGAGGCTCTTGTATCGGAAAATCCGGAATACTTTTATGAAATTCTTCCCTATGCCTATGTGCTGGATGTGTCGGATACATGGATGAAAAAGTTTGAATCCATCGTGGTCGAGCCACCGGGATGGTACAGTGGTTATCACAGCCACGGTTTTAATATGGTATCCTTTCACCATTTTATGAACAACACCATGACATCGGTTCATTCTACGATGACATCGCAGCCGCATTCCAGTGGCGGTGGTGTGTCCGGAGGAGGATCCGGTGGTGGCGGTGGCGGAAGCTGGTAAAAGAATTTCACCGCAGAGGAAAAAATTTGACAAAAGATAAGCGCTGTAGTAAAATGTCCTTAATTCATAGTAAAGATATAGGAAAAGTAAAGATGAAGATTGATTTTACAGACCCAGAAGTAAAGCGTCATATGTTTGATGCAGAGTTTGGACTTGAGAAAGAGAGTCTGCGTGTGACTCCGGACGGTTATCTGCCGGATACCACGCACCCTTTTTCACAGGATTCTAACATACAGCGTGATTTTTGCAATGCCCAGACGGAGATTATTACCGGTGTACACAGCAAGATGGAGGATGTCTGCAGAGAACTCTGCGACATTCACTCTCAGGCGGTCAGGGTGTTGGCACAGAGAAAAGAGGGACAGGAGTATATCTGGCCTTTTTCGAATCCACCGTACGTAAAGAGCGATGACGATATTGCTGTTGCGGACTATACAGGTGAGAAAAGAGAATGGAAGATTTATCGGGAGTATTTGGCAGAAAAATACGGAAAGAAAAAAATGTTATACTGCGGTATTCATTTTAATTTTTCCTTTGCCGATTCACTCCTTTTTGCGTTAAGAAGGAATCAGGATGTGGATGATCTTGTTGACTTGAAGAATCAGCTCTATCTGGACGTCTCGCAAAAGCTGATGAAGTACAGCTGGCTGATTGTGTATCTGACAGCGGCAAGTCCCCTGGCGGATGGTTCTTTTTTCGATTCACAGCAATTGGGAAAAAGTGTCGTGACCGGATACGCATCTTCCCGGTGCGGCAGGGAGGGATATTGGAATCTGTTTTTGCCGGTGCTGGACTATTCGGATGTTGAGAGCTATGTCGACAGCATACGCCAATACATAAAGGACGGTTCTCTCAAGGCGGAAAAAGAGCTGTATTATCCGATCCGGCTAAAGGCAAGGGGAGAGTATTCTCTTTCCAATGTGCAGGAAAAGGGGATTCACTATATGGAATTCCGGCTGTTGGACGTGAATCCGTTCTCGCCCTATGGAATTGAGCCAAAAGATTTAAGTTTTGTTCACTATCTGATTTTGTATTTGTTGAGCCGGGAGGAGAGTATGGGAACAAAAGAATCGATGCAGGCGATCGACAA
>ONNE01000095.1 GCA_900319095.1 uncultured Eubacteriales bacterium
AGACAGTAAAAGTAAAATAATCCATTCACTCGGCACAGTGAAAGATAACAAAAAAGAGGAGTCGCAGACTGGCGGCTCCTCTTTTTTTGAAGACAAAACTCTGAAAAACATGGTCGTCACTGTATCAGGCAAAAAGAATTTAACTACCAAATAAAATTTGTACTTCGATATTGACACGGTGTCAGAAATGGTGTATAGTAACATTATTGACACCGTGTCAAAGTTTTTTGTATCAAGGAGAGTGCATATGATTAAAGGAACACAGGAGCTGATCGCCGAGAGACGGGAAGAAATCGTAAATGCGTGTGAAACATTATATCAGTCAATGAGCTTTAAGGATATTACGCTGAAAGAGATTGGGAATGTGACATCTTTTTCACGCCCGACAATATATAACTATTTTCAGACGAAGGAAGAAATTTTTCTGGCTTTGTATGAAAAGGAATACGGTCGTTGGAATGAGGAGCTTTTTGAGATTTTGAATGAGAATGAAAGCCTGACGAAAGAGGAACTGGCAGCTAAACTGGCAGATTCCATTTCAAAAAGAAAACAACTTCTGAAGCTTCTTTCTATGAATAATTATGATATGGAGGCGAACAGCCGCAAGGAGCTTTTGATAAATTTTAAGAGGGCTTACGGTCAGTCTATAGAAAATATCCGGGCTTGTCTAAAAAAATTTTGTCCAGAGATGACGGAGAAAGAAAGACAGGATTTTATCTATATTTTTTTTCCGTTCATGTTTGGCATCTATCCGTATGCGGAGGTGACAGAAAACCAGAAGGAAGCAATGGAAAAAGCGGATGTGGACTATGTATATTTATCCATTTATGAGATTACTTACCGTTGTCTTTTAAGACTGCTAAGGAACTGTTAATAATCAGAAAGCAGTGTATGAACAGTTTCTTAGTGTCAAATAATGTGAAGTGGATGGAAATTATGAACTGGAAAAATTCGATCATTTTATCTGTAAGATACTTGTATGATTGATACTTTTTTAGAAACTTATGATTTTAACGGCAAAACCATTGTGCCATTTTGTACTTCTGGCAGCAGCGGGATCGGACAGACGGCAGAGCATATGCAAGAGATTGTAAAGATTATATTGATAGAAAGGACGGAACAGTTATGAAAAAGATAAGAAGATATTTAAGTATCCTGCTTGCATTAACGATCATACTTGGTGGAATGCGATTTCCATACCTGTCTGTAGAGGCAGCGGAGAAAAAAACACAGATACAGCTAAAAATAGGAAATACAAAATTTAAGGCAGTATTTGAGGATAATAAAACAACAAGGGCATTGCTAAAAAAATTTCCGGTCACTTATACCATGTCAGAATTGAATGGAAATGAAAAGTATAAATATTTAAGTTATGAACTTCCTACGAATGAAAAACAGGTAAAAATGATCCATGCGGGAGACATCATGCTTTATGGTTCGGACTGTATTGTAATCTTTTATAAGGATTTTAAGACTTCCTATTCCTATACCCGTCTGGGAAAGATCACAGAACCGTCAGGACTTGAAAATGCAGTCATGAAAGGAAAAGTCAAGGTACAATTTTCTTTGGCAAAGAAGAAAATTGCACTGAATAAGACAAAACTGACTTTAGAAAAGGGCAGTTCTTTCCGTTTAACACTGTTGAACGTTAAAGCAAAGAATGTCAAATGGAGCATACAGAATAAGAAAAATGCTACTGTAAAAAATGGCAAAGTGAATGCAAAAAAGAAGGGCACAACAAAGGTTGTCGCAAAATATGGAAAGAAAAAATATAAGTGTTCCCTGACAGTAACGGAAAAAAAGAAGAGCGTGGCGACACAGTCTCTGGATGCCACACGGGCATCTGAACCGGAAGAACCAAAAGAGACACCGGAGGTAACAGAAGGACCTGTACAGACAGAACAGCCACAGGAGGAAAGCAGAGCCATGATGAAAATGAAGATTGACGGTGTTGAGGTTTCCGTTGAGTGGGAAGATAATGAATCCGTAAAAGAACTGAAAAAAATGGCAGAAAATGGGGAAATTACAATATCCATGTCCATGTATGGAGGGTTTGAACAGGTGGGACCGCTTGGAGCAAACATCAGCAGACAGGATATACAGATGACAACGGAACCCGGTGACATTGTACTGTATTCAGGAAATCAGATTGTGGTATTTTATGGTTCTAATTCATGGGCATATACAAGACTTGGAAAGATCCGGGGGATGACAGATGGGGAATTAAAAAATCTGCTAGGCAATGGGAATGTGACGATGAAAATATATTGTTAGGAGGATTGCTATGGAATGGAAAAATATTTTAGAAAGAAGAAGAAATAGTCAGAAAGTATCTGCCGATTTCTGAAGATGAGGATATAGCCATCGGGATTGGAATAGGTTACGCAAAGGAAGATGCCATAATCAGGGAGTGATGCCAAATCCTACCGTAGAAAAGCTGCGGGAGGGAGTGCAGATCGCAAGGGAGAATAAGATCAATCTGCTCCTTGCGGTAGGAGGCGGTTCCTGTTGTGACTATGCAAAAGCCATATCTGTATCGGCAAACTGTGAAGAAGATCCGTGGGAAAAGTATTACCTTAAGTTTGAGGAACCGGATTGTGAGATTGTTCCGGTCGGCTGCGTTCTTACGATGGCGGGGACGGGTTCGGAAATGAATGGTGGAGCTGTTATTACAAATCATGAGAGTAAATTAAAAATCGGTCATGTATTTGGGGATGAAGTGATGCCGAAGTTTTCTATCCTGAATCCAAAGTTTACATTTTCCCTTTCCAAAAAGCAGATGGTTGCCGGTATCTATGATATTTTCAATCATATCTGTGAGCAGTATTTTTCCGGGGAGGATGATAATACCAGTGATTATATTGCAGAGGCGTTGATGAAGTCTGTTGTACATAGTTCTCTGATTGCTCTTGAGAAT
>ONNE01000152.1 GCA_900319095.1 uncultured Eubacteriales bacterium
ACCTTTTTTAATGCCTGCACTCTCTGCCGGAGATCCCTCCGACACAGATGCCACATAGATTCCTTCCGGCATATTATAATACTGTGCATATTCACTCGTAACATCCTGACCGGTAATGCCAAGATATGCCTGATCCTCTTTCGCAATCGTCTCTTCGTTCATTAACTCGGTCAAAATCGGCTCAGCCGTTGCCATCGGAATGGCAAAGCCCATCCCCTCCACTTCTTCGGAAGCGAACTTTGATGAGTTGATACCAATCACTTCTCCACTGCTGTTGACCAGCGCTCCACCGCTATTTCCCGGATTTATGGCAGCGTCTGTCTGAATCAGTTTTACACTCTCACTGTCTTCGCTGTCGATCTCCCGGTCTTTTGCACTGACATAACCAACGGTCACACTTGTTCCAAAGCCGAGGGCATTTCCAATCGCAATTGCCTGTTCACCGACTTTCGTCTGAGAACTGTCACCGATCACAGCCACCTTAATGTGATTCAGCGTATCCTCTTTGAGCTCGCTCTCATCTACCACAACCACAGCGAGGTCTGTGGTAGAATCCGTTCCTTTGATCTGCGCAGATGCCGTTGACTCATCATTGAATTTGATCGTGACGGTCTTGGCACCCTCGACAACGTGATTGTTCGTCGCGATATATAATTTATTATCCTTTTCTGCGATAATAATACCGGAACCACTTCCGGTACTCTCTGTTGTCTGCTCTCCGTAGAACGGATTAAATGCCGTTGTCTCCTCCGTCACATCAATGGCGACAATGGACGGTAATACCTGCTCTGCAATCTCGGACACATCCGTTGTTCCGGCCGAACTGCTTGTAACTACATTGGTCGTAGACAATTTAGTCGTCGAGGCATCCGTTGTCTTCTCTGATTCAATCTGTGAACTTCCTGTCCCCAGAAGATTCTCTGCTGTATGAGTAACTCCTTGAAAAGTAGTTCCCGCGATCATTCCAAAAGCAGCTGCACCTGCAATTATTTTTACGATTTTTTTCATATCACACACATCCTTTCTGAAATCTTATATGTGTATCATACGCAAAAAATGTGTGCGGATTTTGATGTAAATTTTAAGGAATTATGTTTCAATTGTGTTGAAATTGTGAAGGTGTGGATGCTGTAAAATTTCCAAGCACCCTCAAAAAGGTGGCTTCCTGCTGGATTCCGAGCAGCGCATTTTCCACTCCGGGTGTATCCAGATTACCCTCAATGTCCACAAAAAACCGATATTCCCAGTTCTTGCCTGGAATCGGACGCGATTCAATCAATGTCATATTCAGATCGTTGTACAAAAAGTGGGATAAAATCTGGTACAGACTTCCGCTCTTATGCGGCAGCTCGATCACAAGTGCCATTTTATTGCTCGACGGTGTGTAGATCTGCCGGTTCCCAATGATGATAAATCTTGTGCAATTATTTTTTTCCTGTTGAATGCTGTCTTTGATAATCTCTAGTCCGTATTCTTTGGCGGCACGTCTGCTCGCAATCGCAGCGTGAGTGTCATCTTTGTCCCGGGCAACTTTTTGAGCCGCTGCCGACGTACTGTCACACTCAATCCCCTGCATCCCCGGATGCTCCTCCAGAAATACACTGCACTGTGCCAGTCCCTGTGGATGCGAGTACACTTTTTGAATCTGCTCTATTTTGGTGCCCGGCGGTGCCAAAAGACACTGATCAATCTTCATCACATACTCTCCCACGATACAGTTATCATAATTCAACAAGAGATCATAATTGGCCGTAATGCCTCCCGTTGAGGAATTTTCAATCGGCAATACACCATAATCCGCTCTCCCTGACTGAACCGCTTCCATCACTCCCTGAAAACTGGTACAGCTCTCCGCATTTATTTCCGTCCCGAAAAAATTCTCCATCGCCTGCTGCGTGTGAGAGCCCGGAACACCAAAATAATAAACTCTGCTCCCAGAACGGATGTCAAGGCGATCCACCTTCTCAAATGGTGTCACCTCATTGATACTTGCCAAAACACCATACTGGTATTTTCGACTAATGGACATAATTTGTCGAAACAGTTCCCGCACCGCTCTTTCATTGAATTCACCGTGCGATTGCCCTTTCAGATTCTCTAATTTGGAATCTTCTCTCTCTTTATCAAATACCGGCTTTCCCGTCTCCCTTTTATACGCAGCTACTTCGTTGGCAACTTCCATACGTTCTTCAAAAAGTTTGACAATCTGGCTGTCAATCTCATCAATTTTGTCTCTGGATACGGATAAGTCTACCATGTGTCTAATTCCTCTCTTTCTCAGTCAGTTGCTGCAGCATCTCATACACCGTCTTATGAAACACCGGATGAACCGCCCACGGTGCCAGTTCTGAGAGCGGCTCCAGAACAAACCTTCTGCGATGCATATCCCTGTGCGGAATAACCAGATCATCGTCGTTGATGATTTCCTCTCCGTAAAAGACAATATCCAGATCGATCGTTCTTGGTCCCCACCGGATATCTCGCACGCGATGTCCCTCTTTCTCGATTTTATGTAATACATCCAACAGTTCCCACGGAGAATATATCGTCTCCAGCGAAACTGCTCCATTCAAAAAATTCGGCTGATCTGTGTATCCATACGGTTCATTGTCGATCAGAACGGATTCTTTGACTTTTCGAATACCGAAATCATCCCGGAGCATCTCAATGGCATTCTCAATGTGCTCCTCACGATTTCCCATATTCGATCCCACGGATAGATATACCGTTGTCCACTTTCTCTCAATTGTCACGCTGACGTAATCAATGGGAAGAAGAATCGGTGCCCATGGTTTCTTTATCTCAACACAGATCTTTTCCAGAGCGCGGAACTTCCGAAGCAGCTCCCCTGCCAGCTGCTCTGCCGCAGCCTCGATCAACTGATAGTTCTTCTCTTTCATTTTCTCCTCAACGAAGTGAGAAATCTCTGCATAATCAATGGAATATGACAGGTCATCGCTGTGTCCGGCTTTTTTAGTATCCGTATACAAAATGAGGGATACTAAAAATTTCTGACCAAGGACGGTCTCTTCCTTTAAGACCCCATGATGACAATATACTTCCAGGTTTTCAATCCGTATCTGATCCATCA
>ONNE01000092.1 GCA_900319095.1 uncultured Eubacteriales bacterium
TCCCTTTCGAAACTGCCCCTCATGAGCGTGCGACGCATAGAGATATGCCTGTAAAAATGCCGGATTGCCCTCTAACTGCGCCTGAATATCCGGGCACAGCGAACAAATCTCTTCTTCCTTACCACTTCGCTGCGCTTGTAACAGCCGGCAATTATAAAGAGACTCTCGCTCTATGGTCTTTGGGCAATCGGATGATATTCCCATGATCAGGCTCCTTTACCGTTTCTGAACGATCCCATTTTTAACAAAAATTGCAAATCCCAATCCAATCAGTGCCAACAGAAAGTCTAAGACCGTCTGCGCAAAATAGTATCCTGTAAAATCATAATATTGAATCGAAAGAAAATACCGGATTGCCTCTTCCAGTTCCAACAACGTACATGCCACATATAAAATCACACCGCACAGCAGAATACCAACATTGCCAATACCCTGATAGTACAAAAAGCAAATGACCATGCAGATCACTTCAATGCCTCCCAGGATATAAAAGCTCAATGCGTCACCGGCATGATGTATGGACACATAGATCAGATTATCGACCGCTGCCATCACCATCAGGGCATATCCCAAAACAATCTGCATATCCTTGCCATATCCACGACCGGTCTGGTGTACAAAGATTGCAAAAAAGATGGATGCCAAAAAAGAGAACGGTGTCACGAGAAGATAGATCACTACCACCAGCATCGATACTTCTTCCATCCTCAAGTCTGCCAAAAACACAAAAACGCTCTGAACCATTGAATAGGCTCCCAAAAAAAGAGTAATCCAAGTAAAGATCCGCAAAAGCATCTGTCCCACTCTGTTTGGAATTGATAATGATTGATTCAACCGAAACTCCTCCTATTCCGTGTTTACACATCTACATAATTTGTTTTTAATTTTAACATAGCAGTTTTAAAAGGTCAATGTTTCACAGAGAATCGATCTCTTCTATTTTGCAGCCGGTGATACTCTCTGCAGGAGATAGAGAAGTTCATCAAATACCTCTATGTTATCATAGACAACCAGCGCTATTTTATTCTTTGCCCTGCTGAGTCCGTGAAAGAGATTGCGTACCCGGTAATCGTTCTCTCCTGTATCCTCTCCCACCGATCTCATATATCCGTTTTCATCATAGAAAAAGGAAGCATCTAACATCATCACGACTTTTTCGTATTCTTTGCACGTTGCCTCCATCACTTCTATGCCGTTTTCCTCCAACGTCCGATCACAGCGCAAATCGTTCCCGGCCCCGGTATAAAAGCGCAGATGGGCATCCCATATGTACTGATAACCGTCTTTTTGATAATTCAAAAGAAGTCTTTGTGCATCTTTTTCATCCCCCGCATAGGCAATCGAGACCGACGGATAATCCTGTCTGTGATTTTTTGAGCGCGTACACATCACAGAACGAATGAAAGATGAAAGTTCCCGATTCATACGGATGCGGTTGGTCAGGCGATACGATATCAAGCCGGGAATCTGTTCAATCCTCTCTGCTCCGCTCTGCCTTCTCTCTTCATCCGCAATCGCATCTTCGCGGTCATAGGAGAAAATGACCGGTGCATCCCATTCTCCGGCATATCGCAGAATTTGTTCCATCCTCTCCTGATCGATCCGGTGCCCCTCATCTACAAAAACAGCGGAATATTTCTTGTAAATCCGATCTTTTTCAAGCGCTTCCCTGTCATAAAAATCAATCCGCTTTAATCTCTGGTCCAGCCTCTTCAATCCCTCTTCTTTTGATCCGAGATGAAAAACGCACACGCTCGACTTCCATGACAACAGCATCGCAATATCATAGAGCAGAATCGTCTTGCCCGTCCCCGGCAGCCCCGTAAACCCCTGAACAGACTGCCGTCCTCCCTCTTTTCTGATTTGTCTTAATATTTTGTTCTTTATATCTGTCTGCTGCGCTGTCAAAAAATATTCCTGCCTCAAAAAACGGTTCGGATGGCTCAGCGGAGAGATCAAGTACTTCTCTTCCTTAAATAAGTCCTCAATTTCTCCGCAATAACAATCTGTCTGTTTTTCAAATACCTGCACGAGTTCCTCCCAGCGCGCCTCCACCAGCCTTCCGGCATGGGACAGACGGACCAATCGGTTGGCTTTACTGATAAAGGTAAAAAAATACATCGTTTTTCCCAACAGGGAAAGGTAGTATCGATTTTGAATCAGCTGCTTTTTGATCGCATCATCCGACACATTGCCGCTCTTAAGTTCCACATTGACAACACTCTCCCTGTCAATGCGAAGCAGATCAAATTCTTTCCCCAATTTGGGCATCACAAAGGAATAATAAAATTTTAATTCCGGAGCCGATTTCATCCTCTCACTCAGACAGTCAGAAAATTTTTTTAATCCTTCCGTCTCCCATTGCTTGACTTTCATCAGGCTTCTTCTTCCTGACATCTGTCTCTCTAATCCGGCAATCCGGAACGGATCTTCAATGCGGGTCAGCGCATAGATATTGACTGGTCTCAATCAATCAGCTCCTTTATGCCGACAGTGATGGGCTGTCTGTCCAAATGTCACATCCTTCGTCCGGCTGCAATGACATATATATTCCCCAATTCTCTCCCGGTTCATTTTCTCCCCGATCACGATCAGTACTTCCTGTCCGGCCTCTACTCTCTCGATCTCTCTCTCCTTTTTGGTTGCATTGAGTTTGATCCACCCATGATCCCCGGACGAAATATATCCCTTGATTCGATAAATCTCTCCATAGTCATCATGGGAAAACAATTCCTCTGTCATCGAGACGATCTGCTCTTCTCCCATCGCCAGATGATAGTAGAACAGTGACTGGTGCGAATCCGGTAAGGACACGAACGGTCTCTTTACAAAGCCGGCACTCACATAATGCCCCTGTGCAATCTCTTCAAAATCAGCACCGGTCAGCTCCTCCCAATGTTTTTTCAGAACCTGCTGCGGCATAATTTCCCGGTCACATTCAAATTGCTGCATAAGTTGATTGAGCCGGTCGATGGTCTTTCCTAACTCTTTGCTTCCCATCCCATCCGTCTTGCTCAATACAATCGATCCTGCCCCGGCCACCTGGGATGCCAAAAGATACTTTGATTCTTCGGACAGATCCCCTGTCAATCCGGCATCCACAATCGCCACCACATTGCCGACCTCATACCAGCGATCCAGCGGTTCTTCATGTAATACATCAAAAAATTCGTCCACATCAAAAATTCCCGAAGGCTCCACAATAACTCTGTCAAACCCAAGCATCCCCATTGAGATCAGCTTCGTTTTGAATCTCCTTTTATAACAATCTTCATCTGCGGCAACCACCATCTCAATCTCGCATTCATCTCCCAATTCTTCATCCAGAAGCATCCGGTCTACACTGATGGCCCCATAGTCGTTCTCAATAATTCCAAGCCTCTCCCCTCTGCCCAGCAGATATCTCGCATATCTCTTTATAAAGGTAGTCTTTCCCGAACCGAGAAAACCGGTTATCAAATCTACTTTTGCCACACAAAACCACTCCTCAAATCCGACCATTCTTTTTCTCTATCTTACTTTATCCGGCTTTTCTTGTCAATTGACGGATTAAAAGTATAAGTTTCCGAATAAAAAAATATTTACTGGAAATACTTAGAAAAAAAGAAAGGAGATTTGATTATGCAATTAACTGAACAGGAAGCAACCGTAATCAAAGATTTACAGACACAGGAGAAGACATGTGTCGAAAAGTATCGCTTTTATGAGGCATCTGCCCACGACAGCCAGCTCAAGGATCTGTTTCGCCGGATCGGAGATGAGGAGCAGGAACATTTTGATTCACTCGGTCAGGTGCTGAAGGGTGATGTGCCAAATGTCCAGCCGGCTGAAAACGGAACACAGGGCTTTCATCCGACAGCAACGTATTCGTCCTCGGATAACTCGGAAGAAAAAAGACATGATCAGTTTCTATGTACCGATTCAATTGCCACCGAGAAATTGGTTTCATCCACCTATAACAATGATTTGTTCCAGTTCGCGGCAACCAATGTAAGAAAGCTTTTAAATCACATTCAGACCGAGGAGCAGAATCACGCAGAGATGATCTACAAATATAAAACCGCCAACGGTATGGCATGAGTTTTTTTCCCGGATAAAAATCATATTATTTCTCTCGTCCGCATAGAATGTATTAGAAAACATAACGTGCATTCTGTGCGGATATTTTATTGAAATGA
The DNA here is from genome assembly GCA_900319095.1 of uncultured Eubacteriales bacterium. Lineage (GTDB taxonomy): Bacteria > Bacillota > Clostridia > Lachnospirales > Lachnospiraceae > Eubacterium_F. The sequence continues at coordinate 4,179 of ONNE01000092.1, forward strand.
AAAAAAGGAGCTTGGTATGAAACAACATCTTTCTGAAAAAGGAATCTCATTTTTGTACGGTGGACTGTATCTGGTCTGCTGTATCGGACTTGTCTTTGCCGGCCTATGGGGTTTTCGGGACACCTCCCATGGGACAAGCGAAAAAAACCATGCCGCCAATGAACATAGCACAAAAACGGCCAGCGGTTCTTCCATCCATGACACGGGAAATTCCTCCGGTCTCATGAAAGAAGAAGTGGATCTATGTGGACACACCCCGACTGAATTTTGCTATAATGAGGTGGACAACTCTCTTTCTATGATCGAAGAAAAGAATAAAAAATTCTCGCTCTATCAACTCAGCGAAAATGGTACATGGAAACACACTGCCACCTGGAAGTGTAAAAAAAATCAAACCCTGTCGCTTTTTACCTATGGTTCTGACGGGACTCTCTATGGCTGCCTTAAGACGTATCGGAAAAAGTGTTTTGCTTCTCAACAGCTGGTTCGCCTAAAAAAAGATAGCATGAAAACGGTCTCTTTAAAAAAGATCGGATCCAAAGAAATCTGTGATCTGCAATTTGCCGGCACATCTTTGGCACTTACCTTTTCCGACCGGTCCGTAAAGTTCTACAACATCAATGAAAAAATGGCATTGGGAGATACCCATATCCGCGGTGCGTCAGGACAAAATCTCTTGTATGACAAACACTATCTCACCATTCATGAAGATGACAATTCCGGACAACTCCTGTTGACCGAATACGACATACAGATCGGGGACTCCCTTCGCTCTTTTGCTCTAGGAAAGGCAACGGAGAACCGCGATGAAGCCTATCTCAGCCACTACCACGGCACCCTGTATCTTCTCACATCAAGTGGTCTTTTTGCCGGAAATTTTAAAGACTCTTCCCTGACAAAACAGTGTTCTTTCCCGGAACCGGACTTTTCATCGGAGCAAAAGATATCTTATTTTCAGGCAGCCAGGGATCAGACCCTCTTCTATGCGTGGAACGATGGGACGATGCATCTGATCCGTGGCGTTCTTGTCGAAAAAGAGAAAGATTCTGTAGAAATACTCGAAAAACTATGATATAATTTCACATATATATAAAAAAGGAGATGCACGATTATGAAAAAGTTCTTATCTGAATTTAAAGAATTTGCCATGCGTGGTAATGTTATGGATTTGGCAATCGGTGTTATCATCGGAGCCGCTTTTGCCGACATTGTAACTTCTTTAACCAACAACTTTATTAACCCACTTCTCAATTTGCTGACTCATCCAAGAGCCATTATGAATCTGACCGGACCAATCATTGTCGATTCACTTGCAACCTATTTTTCTAATTTCATATCATCCGTGATCAATTTCCTGATTATGGCGTTTATCTTGTTCTGTCTGGTAAAAGCAGTGAACAAAGCCATGACCATCGGCAAGAAGCCGACCGAGGAAGAGGTAACTACCAGGGAGTGTCCTTTCTGTAAGAGTGAGATCAGCATCAAGGCAACCAAGTGCCCTCACTGTACATCCCTTTTGGATGAGGTAGTAGAAGAGGCATAAGTTTTCCATAAAAAAAGAGATTCCAATCCGCTTGTTCCCATTTCAGGCAAATTGGAATCTCTTTTTTATATTCTCTTCAGATGCCATGTCCGGCTCTGATAATCACCGTGAAAATCCACTACCAGACCAATCTTCATGAGCTCATCGCCCGAATAAATCTGTCCGGTCTCCTCATCTGTGTAATCGGCCTCTTTTTCAAGTCCTGCAAACTTCATGCGGTGAATCCCCGGATTCACTTCGGACTGAATGCGAAAGAATGCTCCAAAAACTTCCTTTTTGTCTTCGGATACTACATTCCACGATACAAGATTTCCCTCAAACGGGCTTGCGGTCCGATACAGATCTCCGGACTGTACGAACGAGCGCAGTTTTTTATAATCGGCAATCTGTGAGCGGACTTCTTCTTTTTCCTCTTTGGTAAATTGAGTCAGGTCGAGTTCATATCCAAAATTACCGCTCATCGCCACATCTCCGCGCATTTTAAGAGGAGTGATGCGCCCGGATTGATGATTTGGCACAGCGGATATATGTGCCCCCATCGTACTGATCGGATAAGCCAGACTCGTACCATATTGAATATACAGACGCTCGACCGGATCTGTGTCATCACTGGTCCACGTCTGCGGCATATAATAGAGCATTCCCGGATCAAATCTTCCGCCTCCACCGGAACAGCTCTCAAAAAGCACATCCGGATGAGATTGTGTAATCGTCTCCATGACCCGATACAGGCCAAGCATATAGCGGTGTGCCACTTCTCTCTGTCTCTCCTTTGGAAGGCTCTCCGAACCGATATGACTCATATGTCGGTTCATATCCCATTTGACATAAGAAATGTCGGCATGATCTAAAATGCCCCCGATGGTCTGAATCAGATAGTCACAGACTTCTTCCCGGCAAAGATCCAGCGTCAGCTGATTGCGGCACTCCTTACGCTCCCGTCCCTTCACATATATGCACCAGTCCGGATGCGCCCGGTACAGATCACTGTCAACCGATACCATCTCCGGTTCAACCCAGAGTCCGAACTGTACTCCACAGTCCCGGATACGCTGTGCCAGTCCCGATAAGCCGTTCGGCAGTTTTTCTTGGTTTGCCACCCAGTCGCCGAGAGAACTGGTGTCTGCGTTTCTCTTTCCAAACCAGCCATCATCCAGCACCATCAATTCAATCCCCAGAGAAGCTGCCTCTCTTGCAATATCAACAATTTTTTCCTCGTCAAAATCAAAATAGGTCGCCTCCCAGTTGTTGACAAGAATCGGGCGAATCTGATCCCGATACTTCCCTCTCACCACTCTCTTGCGGTACAGACGGTGATAGATTCTGGACATACCACCGAGTCCCTCATCGCTGTACACCAAAACAACCTCTGGTGCCGTAAAGCTCTGGCGGGGTTCAAGAAGCCACGAAAAATCATCGTCGCCCAAACCCATAAACATCCGGCTCGAACCAATCTGATCCACCTCTACACCCGCATGAAAATTGCCACTGTAGACAAGATTCATGGCATACACTTCTCCGTGCTCTTCCGTCACATCCCGACGCGCAAGCGCCAAAAAAGGATTCATCTGATGACTGCTGGCTCCACGTACACTGGATAAGAGCTGACACCCTCTGCGCAATGACTGTCTCTCAATGTGTCGTTCATGCCCCCATGCTCCCGGCAGACTGATCATGTCCCAGTCACTGTCTTCAAAATCAACACATGCACTGGAAATCCGGTTGATCCGAACCGCCTGCTCTGACGGATTCTCAATTCGGACACTTCTTGTGATAACATCCCAGTTTTCCATCACCACATAACTCAGACAGACCATCAATCCGCTCCACTCATCCCGCAGACGAATCTCCAATGTCTGAGCTTCTTTCTCATGCTGCGTATAGACAGACGGAAGCCCTTCCAGGCAATCTTTACCATTCTTTATCTCATAACCATCATAGATCAGAGAACAGCATCGACTACCATCCTCATACTCAACCTGAACCGTTGGGATCCGGTAATCTCCATTTTGTTCTGTCGAAAACTCCTGTCTCAAATAATCCAACGAAAATGGGAATACATCCTCAGCCGGCAACGGTTCCATGACATCAAAACAAATCCAGCGCATCAAAAGAGCATTGTCAAGTCTCGGAGTCCGGATCTTCTTTCCCCAATACACATGAGCCAGATATTTCCCATAGGGAACTGCCATCACATAACTTGTGTGATTGGTCTGCAAATGAAATACCGTATGGGTCCCCTGCGATGTCAGTGTTCCCTCTTCAACCAAAATCGCCATAAAAAACTCCTTTACTTCTTTGAATTTCTTGGTGTTTTTATACAATTAAATACTTGTATCGACAGCGGTGCCAGACGACATTCCAATGAATTCGGACGTCCATCCCACTTGATTTTTTTGGATGGTTTCATCCTTGGATTGACAAAACCGGTTCCCCCATATTCAATGGCATCACTGTTAAAAATCTCTTTAAATTTTCCGGCAAA
>ONNE01000090.1 GCA_900319095.1 uncultured Eubacteriales bacterium
CTGGAGTTTGGATATGGTATTATTCCGCTTGCCGATGTCAATCAGGGCGGTGATCTGCTGGATCGTGTCGTTATGATCCGACGACAGATTGCTCTGGAACTCGGATGTGTTGTTCCGATGATTCGTCTTCGAGATAACATTCAGTTGAATCCGAACCAATATCTGATAAAGATAAAGGGCGTGCCGGTCAGTGAGGGTGAGATCTTATTTGATCATTATATGGCGATGAATCCGGGATATGTAGAAGAAGAAATATCGGGAATTCCGACCTTTGAGCCATCCTATCATTTGCCGGCGATCTGGATTACGGAAAATCAGAGAGAGCGTGCAGAGTCACTGGGATATACGGTTGTGGATCCACCGTCGATCATTGCCACGCATCTGACGGAGATTATCCGCTCTCATCTGGATGAACTCATTACAAGACAGGATGTACAGAATCTCATTGACAATGTACAAGAGGCGAATAGCACGCTTATCAGCGAGCTGGTTCCAAAGCTTCTCAGTGTGGGTGAGATTCAGAAGGTTTTGCAGAATTTACTGGGAGAGGGAATTTCAATCCGGGATTTAGTTACCATTTTTGAGACGCTTGCGGACTATGCGGCAACCACTCATGATACCGATATTCTGACAGAGTATGTGCGTCAGAATCTCAAGAGGGCGATCTCGAACCAGTATTTCTTCAGCAATGAGCCGACCAGTGTGGTTACGCTGGACCCGAAAGCGGAGCAGGAGATTATGGATGCGGTAAAACAGACCGAACAGGGTTCTTATCTGGCTCTGGATCCGGAATATACGCAAAAGCTCATGGCATCGCTGCAGGAGGAGACCAACAAATTGGAAGAATTGGGCAGAACACCGATTATCATAACATCTCCGATTGTCAGAATGTATTTTAAGAAGCTGACCGTAGATCAATTTAAGAATTTACATGTTTTATCATATAATGAAATAGATTCCGATGTGGAATTGCAATCAGTTGGGATGGTGACCGTTGAATGATTATAAAAAAATTTTTGGCAAAGACAGAACAGGATGCCATAGAGATGGCAAAAAAAGAGCTGGGTAACAACGCAGTTGTGATGAATATAAAAAAAGTACACCCAAAGGGCATTGCCAAATTGTTTATCCGTCCAAAAGTTGAAGTGACGGCAGCGCTGGATGAAGTTCAGAACTATCCTCCGGAGCAGCCGGCAAAAAAAGAAAGTGCAGCGGCAAAACCGGAGAAAAAGAAGACACCGGCCTTTGTACCGGTTCACAAAGAAGAAGAGGACGATAACAGTCTCCTGGATAAACTGGAAAAACTGGAGCGGCTGTTAGAGATTCAGACAAAAGAAAAGGAAGAAAAAAGGGAGCCGGTATCTCAAAATGCGGTTCCGTCCGGTGCTGACAGACCAAAACCGGTCGAGGATCCTGAGGAAAAGAAGGCAGCTGCCTGCAAAGATCTGATTCACGCGCAGTTGATGACAAATGGTGTTGATAAAGAGATTGCGGATTCCATCATGGAAGAAGTCAATAAATCGCTTCCAAGACATGCCAATCTGGATCAGATTCTGGCAAGTGTATATCAGAAGATCATTTTGATGATGGGACAGCCTTATCTGATCAATGTGCCGGAAAAAGGAGAGAAGACAAAATATATTTTCTTTCTGGGCTCAACAGGAGTGGGAAAGACCACGACGATCGCAAAGATCGCCTCAATGCTAAAACTCGAAAAAAAGGCCAATATCGCTCTTGTGACCGCAGACACATACCGCATTGCTGCAGTTGAGCAATTAAAGACATATGCGAATATTTTATCGGTGCCACTTCGTATTATTTATAGTGCAGGAGAGTTGAAAGATTCTCTGGATGAATTGAATCAATATGATCTGTGTCTGATCGACACAGCGGGGCGCTCTCACAAAAATAAGGAGCAGATTCAGGATATCCGGGAGCTGATCGAACAGATCCCGATTGCGGACAGACAGGTGTATCTGGTGCTCAATGCCGGATCACAGTACAACGATTTACAGGAAATTGCAAAAGTCTATTCGAGTCTTACCGATTTTAGTATTATTTTTACAAAATTAGACGAGACATCTTCGGCAGGAGCTGTTCTCAATATGCATGTAAAAACAAAGTGTCCGCTGTCTTATGTCACATGGGGACAGAATGTTCCGGAGGACATAGGAGAGTTTAACGCCCAGACAGTGGCAAAGAAGTTGTTGGGAGATAATCTGAGGAACAAATCTCTGGATGGAGATGGAGAGGATGGTGCGGAATGGATCAGGCAGAGGGATTAAGAAACATTATAAAAAAGCAGGATATGGAACAGACGAATTTGAATCTGCCAACTGCCCGTGTGATTACCGTTACCTCCGGTAAGGGTGGTGTCGGCAAGAGCAGTGTGTCTGTCAATCTTGCCATTACGCTGAGCCGTTTGGGAAACCGGGTCATGATTTTGGATGCGGATTTTGGACTGGCAAATGTTGAGATCATGTTAGGTGTCCATCCACAGTACAATCTTGCGGATCTGATGTTTCATGGAAAGAACATAAAGGATATTATTGCGTATGGTCCGGAAAATGTTGGATTTATATCCGGTGGTTCCGGTATCAACGAAATGGCGAATCTGACGAGAGAACAGGTATTTCATCTGATTCAGAAGATGTCGGAATTGGATCAGCTGGCGGATGTCATCATTGTCGATACGGGAGCCGGAATCGGCAATTCCGTGTTGGAGTTTGTGGCAGCGAGTGAAGAAGTTCTTCTTGTGGCAACTCCCGAGCCAACATCGATCACGGATGCCTATGCGCTGCTAAAATCTCTCAA
>ONNE01000093.1 GCA_900319095.1 uncultured Eubacteriales bacterium
ATCATCTTTGTTACGACTGCTCAGACGGATGAAGAAGCACGTGAACTCTTGGCACAGTTTGGTATGCCGTTTAAGAAATAGTTAGGAGGTAATTTCATGGCTAAGAAGTCTATGAAGATTAAGCAGCAGCGCAAAGCAAAATTCTCCACTAGAGAGTACACTCGCTGCAAACTTTGTGGTCGTCCACATGGTTATCTGAGAAAATATGGTATTTGCAGAATTTGTTTCCGTGAGCTGGCTTATAAAGGTCAGATTCCGGGAGTTAAAAAAGCGAGTTGGTAAGCGTTGCTTACTCATATATTAAGTAAGGAGGAAAACTTAAATGACTATGAGCGATCCGATTGCAGATATGCTTACAAGAATCCGTAATGCAAATACTGCAAAACATGATACAGTAGATATTCCTGCATCCAAAATGAAGATTTCGATTGCTGAAATCCTGTTAAAAGAAGGATATATCAAAAATTTTGAAGTCGTAGATGTAGATGGTTTTAAGTCCATCCATATCACGATGAAATATGGAAAAGACAAGAACGAGAAGATTATTTCCGGACTCAAGAGAATCAGTAAGCCGGGTCTTCGCGTATATGCAAGCACAGAAGATCTGCCAAAGGTTCTCGGTGGACTTGGAATTGCTATCATCTCGACCAACAAAGGTGTTTTGACAGACAAAGAAGCACGCAAACAGAATGTTGGCGGAGAAGTGTTAGCATTTATTTGGTAAACAACGTCTTGAATGTCTTGCTGGCGCAAGCCATCAAGTCAAGCCGTGTGGAATTTGCTGACGCAAATTCAAATAGTTTCTATTAGTATATAAACTCTAAAATTTATAGGAGGTACCGGCATGTCACGAATTGGAAGAATGCCTATCGCGATACCTGCAGGGGTTACTGTAGATATTGCAGAAAATAATCAGGTGACGGTTAAAGGTCCAAAGGGAACATTAGAGAGAGTGTTGCCTTCTGAGATGACCATTACAAAAGAGGGCGAGGAAGTTAAGGTTTCACGTCCGAATGATTTAAAGAAGATGAAATCCCTTCATGGTCTTACCAGAACACTGATTCAGAATATGATTATCGGTGTTACAGAAGGATATGAGAAGAGATTGGAAGTAAACGGTGTTGGTTATCGTGCTGCTAAGCAGGGAAAGAAATTGACTCTTTCTCTTGGATATTCACACCCGGTTGAGATGGAGGATCCGGAAGGAATTGAAGTAACCGTTGACGGACAGAATCTCATCATCGTTAAGGGAATTGATAAAGAAAAAGTTGGCCAGTATGCAGCAGAGATCCGCGAGAAGAGAAAACCGGAGCCATACAAAGGTAAGGGTATCAAGTATGCGGATGAAGTGATCCGACGCAAAGTTGGTAAGACTGGTAAGAAATAAGAAAGGAGTAAATAAGAATGGTTAGTAAAAAGAATAGAAGCGAAGTTCGCCAAAATAAACATAGAAGAATACGTAGCCGTTTGTCTGGTACTCCTGAGCAACCACGTTTGGCTGTGTTCCGTAGCAATAATCACATGTATGCACAGATTATTGACGATGTTGCCGGTAATACAATTGTTTCCGCATCGACCGTTCAGGCAGATGTAAAGGAAGGTCTGACAAAGACAAACAATGTTGAGGCAGCAGCAAAGCTTGGTGAAGTAATTGCCAAGAAAGCACTGGATAATGGTGTTAAGACGGTAGTATTTGACCGTGGCGGTTATATTTATCAGGGTAAAGTAAAAGCATTGGCAGAAGCAGCAAGAGAAGCTGGTCTGGAATTCTAATAAGGAGGAGAACACATGAAACGTGAAATTATTGATGCTAGTCAGTTTGAATTAGAAGATAAAGTAGTATCAATTAAACGTGTAACCAAGGTTGTAAAAGGTGGACGTAATATGCGATTCACAGCTCTTGTTGTTGTTGGTGACGGCAATGGCCACGTTGGTGCAGGTTTAGGAAAAGCAGCAGAGATTCCGGAAGCGATCCGCAAGGGAAAAGAAGCTGCTATGAAATCTCTGGTTGAGGTACCACTTGACGAGAATCAGAGTATTCCACATGATTATACAGGAAAATTCGGAAGCGCATCGGTATTGATGAAGAGATCTCCGGAAGGTACCGGTATCATCGCCGGTGGCCCGGCCCGTGCCGTATTGGAGCTTGCCGGATTCAAAAATATTCGTACAAAATCTTTGGGCTCACGTAATAAGCAGAACGTTGTTCTGGCTACGATTGAGGGTCTTAAGAATCTGAAGACACCGGAGGAAGTTGCAAAGCTTCGCGGTATTACAGTGGAAGAACTTTTGGGCTAGGAGGTGCAGAAAAATGGCAGATAAGTTGAAAATCACATTAGTCAAGTCTACCATCGGTGCAATTCCAAAGCACAGAAAGACGGTAGAGGCACTTGGCCTTAGAAAATTGAACAAGACAGTAGAAATGCCGGATAATGCGGCAACACGCGGCATGATTCAGCAGATCAGACATCTTGTTAAGGTGGAAGAAATCTAATCAAGGAGGTGCACAGAATGAATTTATCAGAATTAAAACCGGCTGATGGATCAAAGCACAGCAATATGTTCCGTCGCGGCCGTGGACATGGTTCAGGAAATGGTAAGACTGCTGGTAAAGGACACAAAGGACAGAAAGCCCGTTCCGGAGCTCCAAGACCGGGATTTGAGGGTGGACAGCTGCCTTTGTATCGCAGATTGCCAAAGAGAGGCTTTACCAATATAAATAGCAAGAGAATTGTAGCAATCAACTTGGATCGACTGAATGCGTTTGATGATGGAGCAGAGGTCACTGTCGATGCTCTGATGGAAAAAGGTATTGTCAGCAATCCGAGAGATGGTGTTAAGATCCTTGGAAATGGAGAGTTAACCAAAAAGCTTGATGTCAAGGTAAATGCTTACAGCGCCAGTGCCGCTGAAAAGATTCAGGCTGCAGGTGGAAAAGCAGAGGTGATCTAATGTTAACGACAATCGAGAATGCGTTAAAGACAAAAGAAATCCGTATGAAACTGCTTTTTGTGTTGCTGGCATTAGTAGTTGTGCGAATCGGATGTAATATTCCGGTTCCGGGTGTCAATGCCGATGTCATGCAGGAGTTGTTTAACAACAATCAGTCGCTTGGCTTTTTGGATGTTATGACGGGTGGTTCATTCTCAAGAATGTCCATTTTTGCTTTGAATATTACACCGTATATTACGGCATCCATTATTTTGCAGCTTCTTACCATCGCCATTCCGCGCCTGGAAGAGATGCAAAAAGATGGTGAGGATGGAAGAAAGAGAATCAATGAGTACACCAGATATCTGTCGATCGTTCTTGCTCTGATTGAGGGTGTAGCGCTGGTTATCGGATTCCGGAACCGCGGTATGTTTACAGACAATGGATATATCACATTGATCCTTGCGGTTGTGTCAATGACAGCAGGTGCCGCATTCATGATGTGGCTCGGTGAACAGGTGACAGAAAAAGGTGTGGGAAATGGTATTTCCATCATCCTGTTGATCAACATCGTGGCACGTATTCCGAGTGATTTATCGACTCTTTATAATACTTTTGTCAAGGGAGCCGGAAATATTACAAATGCAATTGTTGCCGGATTTATTATTGTTGCCGTTATCGTTGCGATGTTTGTTTTCATTATCTTTTTACAGGATGGAGAGAGAAGGATTCCGGTACAGTATGCCAAGAAAATTCAGGGTCATAAGGTTGCCGGTGGTCAGACGAGCCATATTCCGCTGAAAGTAAACACAGCGGGAGTTATTCCGGTTATCTTTGCCAGTTCCATGTTGTCTTTGCCGGTAGTCATCGCAAGTTTTGCCGGTGTACAGCCACAGACGGGACCGAATGCAACGATTATTCAGAAACTGCTCACGGTCTGCAATCAGAGTGACTGGTGTAAGTTTGGCAGTTGGGGTGAATTCAAATATTCACTTGGATTGTTGATTTATATTGTCCTTGTAATCTTTTTTGCATATTTTTATACTTCGGTCACATTTAATCCGCTTGAGATTTCCAATAATATGAAAAAGCAGGGTGGATTTATTCCGGGGATTCGACCGGGTAAACCAACCACGGATTATTTGACCAATGTGTTGAACAGCATTATCTTTATCGGTGCGGTCGGAATGGTAATCGCCTGCGTCCTTCCGATTTTCTTCTCGGGGGCATTTGGCGCTGATGTATCTTTTGGAGGGACATCACTGATTATCGTTGTCGGAGTCGTAATCGAGACAGTTAAGCAGATTGAATCTCTGGTTTTGGTTCGCCACTACAAAGGATTCCTTGGAAACTAAAAAGAACAAAAATAAATCGACCCCCCGCGCAGTTATTATGCGGGAGGTCGCTTACACTTTGTGAATAAACTTTATTCGAATGGAGGTATTGTAATATGAAAATTGTTATGTTAGGGGCACCGGGCGCCGGCAAGGGAACACAGGCAAAAATGATTTCAGAAAAATACGGAATTCCGCATATTTCTACCGGTGATATTTTCCGCGCCAACATCAAGGAGAACACAGAACTGGGTCAGAAAGCAAAAGAATATATGGATAAAGGTCTTTTGGTTCCGGATGAACTGGTCGTAGACCTGGTCGTGGATCGTCTGGCACAGGATGATGCAAAAAAAGGATATGTACTGGATGGTTTTCCACGCACGATTCCTCAGGCAGAGGCTTTAACCGAGGCACTCAGCAAAATCGGGGAAAAGCTTGACTATGCGATCGATGTTGAAGTTCCGGATGAAAATATTGTGAACCGTATGTCCGGAAGACGTGCCTGTGTTAAGTGTGGTGGCACATATCACATCAAATATAATCCGACTAAGACAGAGGGAATCTGTGATGCCTGTGGCGGAGAACTCATTCTTCGAGATGATGACAAACCGGAGACAGTTCAGCAGAGATTGAGTGTATACCATGAACAGACACAGCCATTGATTGATTATTACACCAAAGAGGGTATCTTAAAAGAAGTAGATGGAACGGTGGATCTGAACGAGGTGTTTGATGCAATCGTGAAGATTCTTGAGTAATCCGGTTTGCGTTGATTTGGAATGTGAGGAATCATGTCAGTTACAATCAAGTCAGAAAAAGAGATTGAGTATATGCGTGATGCAGGAAAGATTCTCGCTCAGGTGCATGAGCAGCTGAGCGAGATTATCGAACCGGGCATTACGACTATGGAGATTACCAAAAAAGGGGAAGAATTCATACGAAATGCCGGAGCCTATCCGTCATTTAAAGGATATGAAGGTTATCCGGAAGCAATCTGCGTATCCATCAACGATGAAGTGGTTCACGGGATTCCATGCGAAGAGCATCGCCTGTTTGAGGGAGATATCGTCAGTCTGGATGCCGGTGTAGAATACAAAGGCTATCAGTCGGATGCGGCCCGTACCTACGGTGTCGGAAAAATCGATGAGGAGTCCGAGCGGTTAATCCGTGTCACGAGAGAGAGCTTTTTTAAGGGAATTGAGTATGCCAGAGCCGGAAATCATCTCTATGATATCTCTCGTGCCATTCAGAAACACGCAGAATCCCAGGGGTTCTCCATCGTGAGAGATCTGTGCGGCCATGGGATCGGAAAGGTAGTGCATGAAGAACCGGCAATTCCAAACTTTAAGCCATGGTTTAAAAGGGGAATCAAGCTGGTTCCGGGAATGACACTGGCGATTGAACCGATGGTAAATGCAGGGACGCGAAAAGTATGGATTCTGGATGATGACTGGACGGTGATCACAAGAGATGGAAAGAAATCGGCACATTATGAGAATACCATTTTGGTCACAGAGAATGATCCGGAAATTTTATCATTGTAATATGGAGGTAAAAGATGTCAAAAGCAGACGTAATTGAAATTGAGGGAACGGTTGTTGAGAAACTGCCAAATGCCATGTTTCAGGTTGAGCTGGAGAATGGTCACAAGGTACTGGCTCATATCAGCGGTAAACTGCGCATGAACTATATCCGCATTTTGCCTGGTGATAAAGTGACATTGGAGCTGTCTCCTTATGACCTGACAAAAGGACGCATCGTTTGGAGAGATAAATAATGCCTTCTCTGAGAGCTGGTGATAAAGTCGCCATTGTGTGCTGTTCCAACGGACAGGACAGAGGAAACGAAGACAAAATTCAGCAGTTGAGTCAGATGATTGCCGGGATGGAATTAGTGCCGGTACTCAGTGAATACCTTTACACCAAAGAGTTCAGTGCCTCAGCCGGTGCTCCGGTTCGGGCGGATACGCTGATGGATTATTACCGGGATGATTCGATCAAAGCAATCTTTGACATTTCGGGTGGCGATATTGCCAATGAGATCTTACCTTATCTGGATTTTGAGGAAATTGCAAAGACCCGGAAAATCTTTTGGGGATACAGTGACCTGACCACAATTTTAAATGCGATTTATACGAAGACAAAAAAAACATCGGTACTCTATCAGATTCGCAATCTTTTGTATGAGAATGGCAGAGTACAGAGAGAGGATTTTTGTGATTCTGTTCTGGGACAGGGAGAGAAGCTGTTTGACTTTTCGTATGAATGGATACAGGGCGAGAGGATGGAGGGGATTGTTGTCGGTGGCAACATCCGGTGTTTTTTAAAGTTGGCAGGAACCCCATATCTTCCCGATATGAAGGGAAAGATTCTTTTGTTGGAAGCATTCCATGGAAGAATGGCACAGATGACTACCTATCTGGCACAGATGGCTCAGATGGGGATATTCGAACAAGTTGAGGGAGTTCTACTGGGAACGTTTACACAGTTACAGGAACAGAAAAAAGAGAGAGAAGAGTTGTTTAGGCGAATTCAAACATATGCCAAAGGGCGTCCGGTTGCCTATACCACGCAAATCGGACATGGAGCGGATTCAAAGGCAATTCGTATTGGTGAAAAGAGAATTTTTCAGTAGATAAAAGTGGCAGCTCTGCCACTTTTTTTGACAAAATAAAAATGAGAAAAAGGATGGAGGAAAAGAGATGAAGAAAACCATATGTTTGGCTGCATATCTGCTGAGCTTAGTGATGGTGGTCACCGGGTGCACATCAGCAAAAAATAACGATTCAGCGAAACAGGAGACAAAGAGTGATGTCACACAGGAGCAAGACAGGGAAGAAAATTCTTCTGTCAGTGGTACTGCTGTCAGTACCGACGAACCGCTGAGCGGTAAACATCATGCCAAAATTAAAATAAAAAAATATGGAACGATCAAGGTTGAACTGGATGCCGATACCGCTCCGATTACTGTGACGAATTTTGTGAAATTGGCAAATGAGGGATTTTATAATGGTTTGACCTTTCACCGTATCATTTCCGGATTTATGATCCAGGGCGGTGATCCGGAGGGAAATGGAACCGGTGGATCCAAAGATACCATTCGCGGAGAATTCTCTGCCAATGGAGTTGAGAACAATCTGTCACACGAAAGAGGAGTTCTTTCCATGGCGCGTTCGAGCGATTATGACAGTGCTTCTTCGCAATTCTTTATCGTACATCAGGATGCGGATTACCTGGATGGACAGTACGCTGCATTTGGAAAAGTGACAAAGGGAATGAAGATTGTCGATAAAATCTGTACCGATGCCAAAGTTGAGGATAACAATGGAACTGTGTTGGCAGAAAATCAACCGGTGATCGAGAGCATTGTCGTCACGGATTAATTTCTATGAGAGAGAACAATTCATTCTTTCCAAGTTGTAAGAATTATGATAAAATATTGAATAAAGATAAATGTACTCAATCATGAAAATATATGTGTGAGAAAGGGGTCGAAAGAATGTTGTCGATGCAACAGATCATAGCAGTTGTTATTTTTGTCGTGATGTTTCTTCTCATTGTTTTGGCGGAGTCAAAAATCCCACGTCATATTGTTACCCTCACTTGTGGTGCGCTGACGCTTCTTGCTGTTTTTGGCATCTGCATGAGGGATGTACATGCGATATGGGAGTCAATTAATATTAAAGCATTTTGGTCTCAGAGCTTCTGGTACGCAGGAGGAAAAGAAGCGGAGGCATCGGCAGGAATCAATTGGGAGACAATCGTATTCATTGCCGGAATGATGATTATGGTCGAGGGAATGGGGGAGGCCGGATTTTTTGACTGGCTCTGCATGAGACTGGCGAAACTGGTGAATTATAAGCCGGTCAAATTGATGATTTCCTTCATGGTCATGTCGTTTGTTTTGGCGATGTTCATTGACAGTATTACGGTAATTCTGTTCTTGGTGACCGTTACGGTAAAGCTTGGAAAGTTGCTGAAGATGGATCCGGTGCCAATGATTATGTCCGAGATCTTTTGTGCGAACCTCGGTGGTTCCGCGACGATGTGTGGAGATCCGCCAAATATTATCATCGGTACATCACTGGGCTATACATTTGAGAGGTTCTTGCTCAACACCGGGTTGATTGCGCTGACGGGATTGATTTTGATCATTGTCTATTTTTATCTTGTCTTCCGCAAAGAGCTGGCAAAAGCGAAGATCTCACAGGAGGATATCGCACAGCTGCCGGCTCCGGAGGAGTCCATCAAGAGCAAGAGAGATTTTGCAATCAGCAGCGTGATCTTTGGAATTGCAGTCGTTCTCTTAGTGACGCACGGGGCAACCGGGCTCACGGTATCAACTATCGGAATTTTTGTCTCGATTCTGACTCTTATAGCAGCGGGAAAGAAGGCAATCGAACTAATCAGAAAAGTGGACTATGAGACACTCCTGTTCTTCATCGGACTGTTCGTGGTAGTGAGCGGTCTTGAGATCACCGGCATTCTGGAATTGCTGGCAAATCTCATTGGAACAATCAGTGGTGGCAATCTGAAAGTGATGGTGGCGATTATCATATGGTTGTCAGCGATTGCGAGTGCCGTTGTCGACAACATTCCTTTTGCAGCGACCATGATTCCGGTAATTCGTTCTCTGGCAGCGACGACCGGTGTGAGTCTGGATACGCTCTCGTGGACACTTGCCATCGGAACCGACGTGGGTGGAAGTGCCACACCGATTGGTGCCTCTGCCAATGTGGTCGGCATCTCAAAGGCAGCCAGAAGCGGCCATCCGATCGGATGGGGAAAATTCTGCAAGGCATCCATCCCGGCAACTATTATTGTGATTACGACAGCGATGATTATTATATTTATCCGCTATTGTTAGAGGGAAAGAGATATGGAAAATGAATCTATGAGAAAAGTGGGAAGACAGATGAGTCTGTGTATGGGAGTGACGTTGAGTTTCTTTTTGTCGTTGGTCGGCATGCTCTCTTCGGGGCACTTTGCTCTCCCAGGATGGCTGATCAGCTTTGTTGTGAGCACCATCGTAAGTCTCATTATTGGCTTTTTCGTGCCGATGAAAAAAGTGACAGGCGCTGCCTGTCGCAAATGCCGTATATCGGAGGGAACACTCAAGGCAAGATTCTTTGAGAGTTTTCTCTCAGATCTCATTTATACACCGGTGATCACATTTCTCATGGTGGAGATGGCCTATGTTCAGGCGAGAAGCCACGGAACCCAGATGCCGTTTCTCATTTCGTATGGGAAATCGCTTGTAATCTGTATGGTTGTCGGCTATGTATTGATTTTCTTTTTCATGCCTCTGTTTTTTTACATGATAATGAAAAAGAACAAAAAGAAATCTTGATTTAAGTTACTGAATAATGATGCTTGCGCAGGAGACATCGTTCGTGAGATCATAGATTGTGCCGGATTCCAGGCCCACAACTGTTGGGCGCAACACGGATCCGGCTTTATTTTCGACGACACACGCCTCTTCCCCATTGCTCAACTGGACGGTCGAATCAACCGGATACAGGATGACCGTATCCAAAAAAGTGCGCATGGCATTAATATCCAGTTCTTCGGTCATAGACATAATAAGCTCTACCGCATTTCGCTGGGTAAATGGTTTTTTATAGGGACGCTCTGTCACGAGAGCATCATAGACATCGCACACGGAAAGAATTTTCGCGTAGGGATGGATCTTGTTCGATGTAACACCAAATGGATAACCGCGGCCGTTCATTTTTTCGTGATGCTGCAGAACCGCAAGTGAGATCGCACCCTGAAATTCCGGCTTGTCTTTTAAAATCGTATAGCCAAATTCCGAGTGTTTTTTCATAATGGCAAACTCATTGTCATCAAGTCTGCCGGGTTTATTCAAAATCTGGGTGGGAATTTTGGATTTCCCCATGTCATGGAGAAGCCCTGCGATGCCAATGTTGTAGATATCCTGGCGGGGCATCCCCTGTTTCTTGGCAATGATCATCGACATAGTAGCGACATCGACACTGTGTTTAAAGGTGTACTCATCGCTCGTCTTCAAAGTGCTGATATCAACCGCAAGGGCGCTGTTGTCATCCAGTGCCTTCATAAGGTCTGAGGTAATTTGGGTAGAAGTATCCGTAAATTCCGGGGAGTCAACATTGTTATAGAGATATTGTACTCCCTCAGAAACGCGTTTTTTAACACTTTCGGACAACTGTACTTTGACCGGATCATCGACACGGGCCTTTTCGATATTATGGCGCACCAAAGGGGTCAGAGGAGGCTCCGGCTTTGCCGGGGCGGTCTCATCCTGACCATCACCGATGTAGATTCCGGGAATTTTTAATTTTTGAATTCCCTGAATAACATATTCATCTAAAATAGCACCGCGAGCCACCAAAACGCGGTCCATACGATCCACAATTGCCTGATCGATGCGCATTCCCGGTTTGAGGTTGCGGATAGGTACATATTGCCTCTTCATCTTATCGAAATTCTCCCAGGTAAAAATAAGCAGTTTTACTAATATTTATTATATAATCTATCAGAATAAAAAACAACCATGTTTTTGTCTCATTTTTTTCACATTGTCAGGAGTTTCGATCAATAATAAGTGAAAATAATTCATGTTAAAGATGAAATAAATTAACCATTTTCGCTTTACATTTTGAAATCCTGCGTTATAATAAAATATGCTAGTAAAAATAAAAAAGATTTTAGTTAGGAGAGCGAAATCATGAAAAACGGAATTGAAATCAGATGGCATGGTCGTGGAGGTCAGGGAGCAAAGACAGCAGCGCTGTTGCTGGCAGATGTGGCGTTCAAGACAGGAAAGAATGTACAGGGATTCCCGGAGTATGGTCCGGAGCGCATGGGTGCACCGATCACTGCTTACAACCGGATCAGTTCTGATGTGATTCGCGTTCATTCCAATATATATCATCCGGATTATGTTGTTGTAGTAGATGAGACGCTGTTGGATTCGGTCGATGTCACAGCAGGACTCAAGACGACCGGAGCGATCATTATCAACACGGCAAAAGACAGAGATGAGATCAGCAAAAAGCTCAAGGGATACAAGGGACGTGTGTATACGGTTGATGCCCGCAAGATTTCCGTTGAGAACCTGGGCAAGAATTTCCCGAATTCTCCGATGTTAGCAGCTGCGGTAGCCGTCAGCGGAGTGATGCCTCGCGATGAGTTTATCTGTGAGATGGAAACTTCTTATCAGCATAAATTCGCCAAAAAGCCGGAAGTGATCCGCGGAAATATGAAGGCACTTGAGACAGCATACGATGTCGTGGACAAGATGATCTGCAAGGATGATAAAGAGAGATTGTCCGCGTAATTCATAGAGGAGAAGAATGACAAAATGAGAACCGATGTAACCAAAATAAATGAAAAAAGCCCTCATCAGGATCTGACTGAGGGTTTAATGATGTTTGCGGCTGGAACTTCCAAAAATTTTCACACCGGTGAGTGGAGAACCAACACCCCGGTGCTTGAGGCAGACAAGTGCAAGCAGTGTCTTCTGTGCGCACCGGTTTGTCCGGATGGAAGTATTCCGGTCAAAGATGGCAAGAGATTAGATTTTGACTATGACCACTGCAAAGGCTGTGGAATCTGTGCAAATGTATGTCCATTTGGTGCGATAACGATGAAGGAGGGCAATATATAATGGCGATCAAAGAGCGTATGTCCGGCAACGAGGCGGTAGCCTATGCCATTCGACAGGTGAATCCGGATGTCATGCCGGCATTTCCGATTACTCCCTCCACGGAGATTCCGCAGATGGTATCTACGTATATTGCCAATGGAGAGATGGATACAGAGTTTATTCCGGTGGAAAGTGAGCATTCTTCCATGAGTGCCACCATCGGAGCAGAGGCTGCGGGGGCAAGAAGTCTGACAGCGACTTCTTCTGCGGGGCTAGCCCTGATGTGGGAGGAACTCCTTTTAGCGGCATCGAACCGTCTCCCACTTGCCATGACACTGGTAAACCGTACCCTGTCCGGTCCGATCAACATCAACTGTGATCACTCCGATGGAATGGGAGCGCGTGATACCGGATGGATTCAGATTTATGCGGAGAACAATCAGGAGGCATATGATAATTTTATTCAGGCATATCCGATCGCAGAGGACAAGAGAGTTCATCTCCCGATTATGATTTGTCAGGATGGATTTATCACCAGCCATGCTGTAGAGAATATTGAGCTGCTGGAAGATCAGCGGGTAAAGGATTTTGTGGGTGAGTATGAGCCGGAAGAATTTCTTCTCAATCCGGGAAAACCGATTGCCGTAGGCCCTTACTCGGTGTCGAACTATGCGATGGAGGCAAAGAAGAATCAGGAAATCGCACTGGAGAATTCCAAAGAAGTAATTCTTGAGGTGGCAAAAAAATATAAGAAACTGACCGGGAGAGGATTTGGCCTTTTCGAGGAATACCGCACCAAGGATGCCGACTATATCATGTTGATTATGGGATCGGCAGCGGGAACCGCAAAGCAGGCGGTAGATGAGATGAGAGAAAAAGGGAAAAAAGTAGGAGTTCTCAAATTGAGAGTCTTTCGTCCATTTCCGGCCGATGAGATTGCACAGGCACTGAAAAATTGTAAGGCTGTAGCGATCATGGACCGGTGTGAGAGTTACAATGGCAATGGAGGACCGCTTGGAAGCGAGGTGCCGGCAGCCCTTTTTAAGAATAAAGTTATGATCGAGGCGGTAAATTATATTTATGGTCTTGCCGGACGTGATTTTACAATCAGTGATGTTGCGGGGATTTTTAATGAACTGGAAGACATGGTTGTAAATGGAAAAGAAGTTGAGCAATATCAATATATTCGCCTGAGATAAATCCGTTCGATGGCGTTCAGAAATGAGGATAGTTAAAAGTTATGAGTGACTACAGTTTAAAAACAATGATGGAGAAACCGGAGAGGCTGACACCGGGGCATCGTATGTGTGCCGGCTGTGGAGCGACGATTGCGGTTCGCGCTGTCCTGCGTGGGCTTCATGAAGAAGATCATGCTGTGATTGGAAATGCCACGGGATGCCTTGAGGTCTCCTCTTTTATGTATCCGTATACAGCATGGGAAGACAGCTATATTCACAATGCATTTGAAAATGCGGGAGCGACTCTCTCCGGTGTGGAGACTGCGTATAAAGCCTTGAAAAAAAGAGGGAAATTGCCGGAAAATGAAAATTTTAAATTCATCACCTTTGGTGGTGATGGCGGTACGTACGACATTGGCTTTCAGTCTTTGTCGGGGGCGATGGAGCGCGGACACGACATGGTGTATGTCTGCTATGACAACGGAGCCTATATGAACACCGGAATCCAGCGTTCGTCTGCGACTCCGATGTACGCGGATACGACGACAACACCGGTGGGCAAACAATCGGTCGGGAAAATGCAGAATCGCAAGGATCTTGCGAGCATCATTGCAGACCATGATGTGGCATATGTGGGTCAGACGACACTTTTGTCTGATTTTAAAGATATTCATCGCAAGTCTGAAAAAGCGATCTATACAGAGGGAGCCAGTTTTCTAAATATCATGACACCTTGTCCGAGAGGATGGCGATATGATATGGCGGATATTATGAAGATATGTAAACTGGCAGTAGAGACATGCTACTGGCCACTGTTTGAGGTTGAACATGGCAAATGGACCCTCTCTTACGAGCCGAAGAAGAAATTGCCGATCGAGGATTTCCTGCGTGAACAGGGTCGCTTTAAACATTTGTTTAAAAACGGGAACGAGCACTTGATTGAACAGTTCCAGGCGGAGGTAGACCGACGATGGGAAGATCTGCTCTATAAGTGTGCGCGTTAAGGCAGTGAATTCGGAGGGCGTATGACACTATTAAGTTATCAGGTATTTAAGACGATTGCAGACCAGGGAAGTTTCCGCAAGGCGGCAGATCTCCTTGGTCTGACTCCGTCTGCGGTCAGCCACGCGGTCTCTGCCATGGAAAAAGAATTGGGATTTACCCTTTTGAATCGCTCGAAGAATGGAGTGACACTGACCAACTATGGGGAACATCTGCTTCCCTATGTCAATGCCGTTCTCAACAGTGATGAGAGTCTTCAGCAGGTCATTGCGGACTTTAACGGATTAAAGCAGGGAAAAATCAAAGTGGGCTGTTTTTCCAGTGTCTGCACGAATTGGATGCCTCAGATCATGCATTCCTTTCAAAAACACTATCCGGCGATTACCATAGAGTTATTTCAGGGAACTTACGATGATGTGGTTTATTGGATCAAGAACGGAATTGTAGACCTTGGATTTTTATCAGTATCGAGTGCCGAGGACATTCCGATCAAGCCACTGTACAAAGATCCGCTGCTGTGTGTGATGCCCAAGGGAATGAGGGGAAACAGCGAAAAAAATACCGTCGATGTGGATGAACTCAGAGAGTGTGAGTTCGTCACGCAGAGAGAGAGTACCGACGCGGATATTCAGAATTTTCTAAAAGTCAAGAATTTAAATGTGAAATCCAATTATCATGTTGTGGACGATCTGTCCACGATTGCGATGGTGGAGAGTGGATTTGGCATCTGTCTCATGCCGGAGATGGTAATGAATGATATCCCCTATGAGGTAGACTGTTATCCGCTCGAAGAGGATGCCTACCGGATTATCGGAATTGCCACGCTCACACCGGACGTTATGGCTCCGGCTGTCCGAACCTTTTATAATCATGTATTGGAGCAATATCAACAGCCGGAATTTCGAACTCAGCCATAACGAATCCGGTTAAGGGTTATTCAACCGTTGGTTCCTCGTCTTCAACATCCTTCTCCCAGGCGCTAAAGTCAATGAGGGCGGCCAAAAGGCTTCCCAGATCTTCGGAGTTGTATTCATAGACATCCGGGTCAGAGATGGATGGTGTCAATTGAACCTGAATCGTTTTTGTGTCCTTGTATTCAGGAACGGAGAGCTCCTCTTCGCAGTGCTCAATGACAAATTCAATAAACTGGTCGGTCAGTGCCTCTTCCTCGGCATCGTCCGGCTGTGTTTTTACCCATTTGTCATAATCTTTATTTGCCTGTTTGAGAGCTTGATTAAACACACATAATTTATTGATTTCAACCGGAACCGTGTAGGAATCATCGTCATTTTTGACCGCTTCTTTTACGGTGTACTTACAGCTGCCAAAAATCTTTTTTAATTCCTCACGCAGTTTTTCGTTTTCTGCGTCGCTGAATTCATAGGTGACAAAAAGATCGGTGACATTATCGAGAAGCTTTGGATAATCCTCTTTTACCTTGCTGACGTCCAGTCCGCAGGCGGCCGCATAGGAATCAAAATTCTGTTTGCACAAAAGGTCCAGATATGCCTCGACAAACAGTGACTGATTGGATTTATCTTCCTTGACAGAAGAGGCGGTCGCGCTCTCTTGCGATGAGGCTGGATCCTGAGAGCATCCGGTCGTAAAAGATGCCGCACTGAGCGTCAGTGCAAGGCACAACGACAGGGAAATTGTATTTTTAAAACGCATAGAAATTCCTCCTTATTTTATGGTATCAGTATAACGTATTCGGTGTTTTTTGTAAATCTTGTTTTTCTTTCCATTTACAAATAGGGAAAACGGAAGTATAATACATGAGGGGATATATCATTGGATGAAGAGGAAATGGAGGTATCACGTGAAGGAGAAAAGAATGGAAAAAGTGTCGGAATTTATTGCAAAATATCGCTATGCGTTGATTTTTTGCTACATACCGTTTTATTTCTTTTGGTTTACCGCATTAGAGAATCGAACGAAAGTAGAGTTCAACTATATGCATTGTGTGGTAGATGACTTGATTCCATTTTGCGAGTATTTTATTATTCCATATCTGTTTTGGTTTTTGTATATTGCGGTAGGGGTTATCTTTTTGGCGGTGCAAGTCAGGAGACCGAATGATTTTTTTCGCATGGCAACCGTGATGATCATGGGGATGACCACCTGTTTGTTGATCTATACAGTATTTCCGAACGCACAGTCACTGCGGCCGGATAGTTTTGCCAATGACAATGTTTTTTCGCGAATGGTGGCACGCATTTATTCAACGGATACAGACACCAATGTATTTCCAAGCATTCATGTATTTAACTCGTTGGCCATTCATGTGGGAATCGTGAAGAGCCGTGCGCTCAGAAGGAAAAAGAAGAGAAATGCGGTGATCAAGGCGGCATCGTTGGTGTGCTGTGTGCTGATCTGCTATTCGACCATGGCTCTAAAGCAGCATTCTTTTCTGGATGTTGTGGCAGGTCTGATTTTGTATGCGGTAATCTATCAGATTGTCTATCGCCCGTCCGGATGGTTTTCGCGTTCTTATCGACAGAAAAATAAGGAGTTGGGTTCATGAAAAAGATAAATACAGCCCTGACGATTGCCGGCAGCGACAGCAGTGGTGGTGCCGGCATTCAGGCAGATATCAAGACAATGACAGTAAATGGCGTTTATGCCATGAGTGTGATTACGGCATTGACGGCACAGAATACGACCGGTGTCAGCGGTATTATGGAAGTGACACCGGATTTTTTGGCACAGCAGATGGATGCTGTTTTT
Source organism: uncultured Eubacteriales bacterium (assembly GCA_900319095.1). Classification (GTDB taxonomy): domain Bacteria; phylum Bacillota; class Clostridia; order Lachnospirales; family Lachnospiraceae; genus Eubacterium_F. Next base: position 16,802 of record ONNE01000093.1, read on the forward strand.
TCGGATATACGACCGGATGCGGTGAAGATCGGAATGGTTTCGTCCGGAGCATTGATTGAAGTGATTGCCGATAAACTGGCCGAGTATGAGGCACAGAATGTGGTAGTGGATCCGGTGATGGTGGCCACGAGCGGAGCGAGGCTGATCAGTGAAGAGGCGATTGAAACTCTGAAAAGCAGACTGCTTCCGCTGGCAGCGATCATCACGCCCAACATACCGGAAGCCGGGGTGCTGTCAGGAGAAAAGATCGAATCCTTCGCAGATATGGAGAAGGCAGCGATGAGAATCGGAGATACTTATCAAAGTGCTGTCCTGTGCAAGGGTGGGCACAGCGTCAACGACGCCAATGATTTTCTTTATGCAGAGAAGCAGGGCTGCTGGCTGCGGGGAAAAAGAATTGACAATCCCAATACGCATGGAACCGGATGCACACTTTCCAGTGCCATCGCCTCGTTTTTGGCAAGGGGAGAAAAACTTCCAACGGCTGTCAGGAGAGCCAAAGAGTATCTGACCGGAGCACTGGAAGACGGCATGGATTTGGGTAAAGGCAGCGGCCCGCTCAATCATGCCTATCAAATCGTGAAGTAAAAGAGGGGAAAACGAATGAAAAAACCGATGGTTGTTTTGGCGGTGATGATTCTTTTGGGAATCTTTGTTCAACTGAGAACCGGATCATGTGCCTATGCTAAGGTGACGGATGTGGAAGTCTATTCGGGTGAGGGAGCGGGCGGAATTCAATTGCTTTCGCCGGATCAAATACCGGATGAGGACTATTTTTTTGTGGGAGATTATGGCCGTATTAAGGCCTATTGGTACAGTGGATGGGGAGAGGAAATCACGGATATTCCCTTTACCTATGTGTCCGATCAGCCGAACATCGTCCGGGTAGATGCTTCCGGGAATTATCAGGTCATGGGGCCGGGAGCGGCAAGAGTGACTGTCACGGGAACTGATTCCAATACGCAAAAATCTTTTTACGCACAGTGTGTTTTTTACTGTGGTGCGGACGTATCTGATGTCCGGCTTGATACGGCGGTTGCCGATACGTATCTGGTAAATGGTACACCGCTGGAGAAGACGGTGACATTCTTTCATATGCCGGACATGACTTACAGCGTGGCTAACTATGAGGTACTGGATCCAAACATGAGCGTGTCCTTGGAATTTGATAAACAGAATAAGGTACTCAAAATTCAATCATGGACGGAAGGGTATACGACGGTTACGATTACGATCAATAACAAGGAGTTTATCCTGACGGTAAGAACCTCCAATGTCACCATCAACAAGAGTTCGGCCGTGATCGCAAAGAAAAAGAAAACAAAGCTCAAAGTCAGTGGATACAGTGGCAAGGTGACATGGAAAAGTACCAAAAAGAAGAATGTTTCGGTGTCCTCCAAAGGGGTAGTCAAAGGAAAGAAAGTTGGCAATGCGGTTATCTATGCAGAAATTGAGGGCAGCCGGATTGGATGTGCGGTCTCTGTCGTGACAGCGAAGAGAAAAAAAGTGATCACAAAAGCAAAGAACATTGCAAAGGGAACCTACAGTAAGGCAAAGCGGATGTCAAAGGGGTACTATGACTGCAGTTCGTTGGTCTGGCGCGCATATCAAAAAGAGGGAAAGAGTCTGGGAAACAAAAATTATGCACCGGTGGCAGCGGATCTGTGTAAGTGGTGCATCAGCCATAACAAGAGAATCAAAGGTGGTCTGAACAATGCCAATATCCAGAACATGAAATTGCGTCCGGGAGATCTTTTGTTTGAGACCGGTGCCAACAATGGCAGATATAAAGGAGTCTATCATGTAGAAATGTTTGTCGGTTATGAGTGCGAGGGCTTTGATGCCAGCGGAAAACCGATTTTGGGAACTCTCTGGGCTGCGAGAGGTACCAATTATTATTTTGGTGGAATCATGGGAAGACCATGACAGAGTCATACAGGAGGAAAGAATCTATGTTATCAGAAAAAATGTTGGAATTGGGAACCAACCGGTCCGTAATTCGTGATTTGTTTGAGTATGGAAAAAAGAGAAAGGCAGAAATCGGAGAGGATAAAGTATTTGATTTTAGTCTGGGGAACCCGAGTGTTCCGGCTCCGGCCTGTGTCAGAGAGGCCGCGCTCGATCTCCTGCAGAATGAAGATGAGATTCTTCTGCATGGATATACGTCCGCACAGGGAGATGCCGGATTGAGAAAAGCAATTGCGGATTATGTCAATGGTCAGCACGGAACGAATCTGACAGCCGACAATTTTTATATTACCGTTGGGGCGGCTGCCTCTCTCTCAATCTCGCTAAAGGCTCTCGCAGAAGAAGGCGATGAATTTATCACGTTTGCACCGTTTTTTCCGGAGTATCGTGTTTTTGTGGAGAACACCGGATCGAAGCTGGTTGTGGTAAAGAGCGATCCCAAAAGCTTTCAGATTGACCCGGATGCGCTAAAAGAAGCAATCACGGAGCACACAAAAGGCGTCATATTGAACTCTCCCAATAACCCATCCGGAGTTGTGATCACAGAGGACGGGATTCAGAATCTGTGCCGGATTCTTGAGGAAAAGCAGGAAGAATACGGACATCCGATTTTTCTGATCTCGGATGAGCCATATCGGGAGCTTGTTTACGATGATGTCAAGGTTCCTTATCTGATGAACGAATATGACAATACGATTGTGTGCTATTCCTATAGCAAATCCCTGTCACTTCCGGGAGAGCGGATTGGATATATCGCAGTGTCTGACCGGGCGGTTGAGTGGAAAAAGATTTATGCTGCCGTCTGTGGTGCGGGCCGCGCACTGGGATATGTGTGTGCACCGAGCCTGTTTCAGCAGGTGGTAAAGAGATGCCAGGGACAGACATCGGATGTGTCCGTCTATAAGAAAAACCGGGATCTTCTCTGCAGAGCACTGACAGAATACGGCTATCACTGTGTCAAACCGGACGGTGCCTTTTATCTTTTTGTGGAGGCGCTCGAAGAGGATGCCAACGCATTTTCCATGAAGGCCAGAGAATACGAGCTTTTGCTTGTTCCGGCAGACAGCTTTGGGACACCGGGATATGTCCGTATCTCTTATTGTGTGAGCACAGAGCAGATTGAAAAATCACTGCCGGCATTCCGCGAGCTCGCCAGAGCTTACGGCAAATAAAAAATGAGAAAAAATGTCCTTGTAAATTTTTAAAAAATTGCTATGATAGAAAGTAAGAAAACCATGGATTGGAGGTATTGGTAATGTTTGGAAAACTCATTAACATTTTAAGAGAAAATCCAAAAAAAATTGTGTTTACAGAGGGGAGTGATCCGCGAATTTTAGAGGCTTCGTCGCGTCTGCTTGCGAGTACGTTTCTGGCACCGATCCTGATCGGCAATAAGGATGAGATCGCAAAGTCAGCAGAGGAGAGCGGCTTCAATATCCGCGGGGCAGAAATACTGGATCCGGAGGAATACGACGAGATCGATGAGATGGCTCAGTGTCTGTATGAGATTCGAAAAAATAAGGGGATGACTCTTGAAAAAGCAAAAGAGACTTGCAAACATGCAAATTATTTTGGAACGATGCTGGTCAAGATGGGAAAAGCAGATGCTCTGTTAGGAGGAGCCACATATTCGACGGCAGACACTGTGCGGCCGGCTCTTCAGATTATTAAGACAAAACCGCAGAACAATATCGTATCGTCCTGTTACATTCTGGTCAAGGAATCCGCTACCGGTGGTAACAGTGTTTTGGCGATGGGGGACTGCGCGATCAATATTAAACCGAATGAAGATGAATTGGTAGAGATTGCCGGTGAATGTGCATCCTGCGCAAAGATTTTTGGTGTGGATCCGATTGTGGGATTCCTCAGCTATTCCACATTTGGTTCAGGGAGTGGAGAAGATGTGGATAAGATGCACAATGCGGCTGAGAAGGCAAAACAGAAAATGCCGGATCTTCCGATTGTGGGAGAGATTCAGTTTGATGCAGCGGTTTCTCCCCGTGTTGCACGTACCAAGTGCCCGGAGGAAAAATATGCCGGACAGATCAATACCTTTATCTTCCCGGACATCAATGCGGGCAATATTGGATACAAGATTGCCCAGCGATTGGGAGGCTTTGAGGCATATGGTCCGATTATGCTGGGACTGAATGCACCGATCAATGATCTTTCCCGTGGTTGTAATGCGTCGGAAGTATATTCTATGGCAATTGTGACGGCAGCATTGGCATAAATAAAGAAAGAATGGGATGATTTTATGAGTGAATTAAATCAGGAAGTTTTTGAGGACTTTGGAGGAAAACCAAAGAAGACCCCCAAGCCACCAAAACCACCGAAAGCACCGAAACCGGCAAAGGAGCAACAGCCGGTAAAGACCGAGCGGGCAGTACCGGTGGGAGCTGTTCAGGGGGACTATGAGCTTCATCATATCGGTGTCCTGGATGGAATCCGTGCAGTGGCAATTTTGGTCATTGTCTGGTATCATCTGTGGCAGCAGTCGTGGCTGATGCCGATTGTGGGACCGGTCAATCTGGACTGGCTGCCGAGAAACGGTAGTATTTTGGTCGACATGATGATTTTGCTTTCAGGCTTCTGTCTGTTTTTGCCATATGCGAGAGAGATGGTATATGGAGAGAGGGCACAGAGCACATCGGATTTTTATATCAAGCGTGTGGCAAG
>ONNE01000087.1 GCA_900319095.1 uncultured Eubacteriales bacterium
GATAAACACTGGCAAGAATTTCACTCATCGTATATTCTGTGACAGATACTTTTCTGCCCTCAAATTCCTCCTGCCGGATAAAGGGAAGCCCCACGGCACTCTGTCTGGTGTGATGCGTGATCGTATATGAGACCAGTCCGATCTCACACTCCTTTGCCACCTGCTCCATGATCTGTGTTTTCCCAATTCCCGGTGGCCCCATTAACAAGATCGGTCTCTGACGAATCTTGGGAATCTGGTATGTCCCGTCGGCATCCTTCTTTTGATAGATTGCAACGGTACGCTTGATCTCCTGCTTTGCCTCTTTGATATTCATGTCCTACCTCTTTTCCTGTCCCGGTTCAAATTCTTCCGGCTCTAATTTCATTCGGATTGCCCACGGTGGTACGCTTTTTTCATCAAAATCCTCCAAAAAGAGAAATGCAGTCCGGTAAGACGGACTCTTTTCGGGATAAGTTCCTTTTCCATCCGTAAAATAGATGAGTCCGCACAGATGTTCAAAACTCCCCTCTTTCTGCTTCTCATCCACATAGCGAAATACCGGTCGGAAATCTGTATTTCCCCCACCTTTGATCTCAAAATTTTGAAACAATCGTTCCATCTGCTCTTCGCTCTTTAAGAGTATATCCGATCTCACTTTTTCATCTGCCTGGATCAGATGGATCCGATAGGTCTTAAAAAAAGTATTCTGCTGCGTAATCAGATGAAAGGTCTCCCTCAAAAAATTCCTTACCAGCGAACCACTTGTCGAATCACTTGTGTCGACCACGACGACAAAATCCTGAATTCTCTCGATCTCTCTGGACTCCATCGGCTCGATCAGTGGCATATTCCGGTAGAGCGAGAGTCCATACAGATAAAATCCCAGATCGAATTCATCCGGATCCAGATGCATCTCTTCCCGAACGATCATAAATTGCCTCAAAAACTCCCGATAACTTCGTCTGGAACGCTCTGCCCGAAGCTGACTCATCACCAATTGCCCGGACTCATCTCCGCTCACACTTTGGCGCCGCTTTTGTATCTGCGTCTGATGGCTGAGCTTTTTCCATTTATTCTGGATCGATTGTTGGATGGGATACCGCGGTGTGTTTTTTTCCTGCTTTGGCCAAAAGACATGGTCATCCGCAAAAAATTCCCGGTGGAGCTGCTGAATCCTTTCCGGAGACTGCTTTTTTAAATATTGATAGATGCCCGCGGCACTGACTGACCGGTTGCCCCGTTCCAGCTCATCGTATATCCGGGTCCGCATAAGAGTGAGGATTCTTGAAAGTCCTTCCTTTTCCATGTGGTCGATCGTATACTCCACTGCGATATCACAGGCGATTCCCCAAAGATACCGGTCACGGTCTCCCTGCAGCCACAGATGGGAGAACAGACAGTGCAGAACACTGTGCAGATAGATCCGATTCAAATATCCGGGATTTTTTTCAAACAGGGACAGCAGCTGTTCTTCACTGTAATATAACTTCTCTCCATCGGTCGCCATCGTCGTGAGCCTCTCATCTGCCTGATAGGTAAAAGAGGAGAGGGCAAGCCCCAGAAAACGAAGTTCCAAATAGAGTTCATCCCTCACATAGCGCAATATTTTTTCCCACAGATCCGGTTCTTTATCAACGGCATTCCTCCGATTCGCCTGATTCATTCTTCTGATTCCACTCCTTTTTCCACGCTAAAAGCATCCGGGTTCCCTGCACCCATTTTGCCTGAAGCATCTTTTCAACACAGATCATCTGCTGTTCTTCCCCCAAGAGTCCCTGTTCTCCCAGTCCCTCCAAAAGAGTCAGATCTTTCAGCCGGATCAGTTCATCACAAAAAGCTCCTATATGTTCCAGGAGATAACCGGCATACGCCCGATAAAATTTTTCCCTTAAACCGGCCGGATAACGCAGACGAAAAGCAGCCATTTTGCAGAGAGTCACTTCCGGTTCTGTCTCGCGCGCCTGCGCAAAAATCGAATCATACCGCTCAAATTGAAATACTTCTCCTTCAAAACACTGCCTTGCCCGAAATCCCTCTCCCTTAATATTCAGTTCAAAAATATGTGCCGGCCCGATTAAATCATAGGTCTCAGAAAACTCCGGAAAATGAATTGCCGCATTGGTAAACCACGCATCCATCTCTCCGGTTCTCTGCATCAGAATCTGCCGGAGCGCAGTCCTCTGGTCGGCCTTCGCGCGAAGAACGACTTTGTGAAACTTCCGGCAATTCATAAAGGCATCGCTCCCGATCTCGCACTCCCCCGGACCGATTGAGAGCTCTTTGAGATTGCGGCATTGATAAAAACATAGCTGCCCTATTTTTCTCACTGCTGCCGGGAGAACCACCCGGGTAATGTTACCACCGCAAAGCGGAACCATGGCACCACTCTCATACGCCCGCCGGAACGAGTCCGGATCGCCAGAGAATGCCGTCCCTGAGTCTCCCTGAGCCATCCGAAGCCATTCTTCCCTGCCCGTACAGGTCTCTCTGTCCGAAAAACAGTAGTCACCGATCTGTGTGACCGGCTTTCCTTCAATCCAATCGGGAAGCACTACCTCTGAGCAATCACCGAAGATTCTCAGCAGACAAATCTCTCCCTCTTCTCTCTCCCGATACCAATACCACATCATTCGTCAGACCGTCCCCTCAAAGACATTCTATCACGTATTCTTTGTGAAAAGAATGTCCCGGCTCAGTGGCATTGCCATACTGCCTCTCAGACAGGACGCCCGAAAAATTCTCTGCGTCGCATCTTCCAAACCATGGCTCGACACAGACAAAAGGAGCATTTTTCCCGGCCGGTGACCAAATACCTAACTGCGGCACATCAAACTGCAATCGCAAAAATTCCTCTCCGTCAGGATCCAGAATGCCCACGGTATGAATCTCCTTTGCATCTAAGATCAGGGCATCCCGCCCAAAGATCTCTGCGGATAGATCCAGTTTTCCCTCTGTCAGTTTCACGGTGCGTTTTTCTTCTGACAGGGTTCCCTTTTCATTCAGGACACCGCTTACGACCTCTTCTTTCGGTGTATAGAGATTCAGCCGGTAACCGTTCAACACATCCGCTTCGTCTTTGCCGGAAGAACACAAAAATGCCGGATGCCCGCCAATGGAAAAATACATGGTATCCGCCGAATCATTTCGCACGGTCCACATGACATGAACCCGTCTTCCCTCAATGCGGTATCCGATCCGCAGCAAAAATTCAAATGGATACCGGGATCGCAATTCCTCATCCGGTCTCATCTCAAACCAGATCACATCCCCTAACTTCTCTACCATACTAAAATCACGGTCTCTGGCAAATCCATGCTGCGGAATGTCGCAAAATTCCTGACCCTGATGCACATATCTGCCATCTCTTAATTTACCCACAAAGGGGAACAACACCGGTGAGACCCGGTTCCAGTATCTCTCATCTCCGGACCACATATATTCTCTGCTATCCTCTTTTTTTATCAGACTGACTAACTCTGCCCCATGCGAAGCGATGCCAATCTTGATCTCATCGTTTTCTAAATAATAATCTGCTTTCATTGATTCACCTCTCTATTTCATTGTCCTAATCTCTGAATTGGCCATTCTACAACAAAGCCTTTTTATTTATTATACCAAAAATTCCTATCTACATCAATTTTTTCCTGTTGACATTCCCAAAAAAAACGAGTATGATTACTATACAACTTTTTCGAACATTTGTTCTTGAAATGAGGGGTTTTATGCTGTACCTATGTCTTGATCTTAAATCCTACTATGCCTCCAAGGAGTGCGTCGACCGGGGACTGAATCCGATGACTGCCAATCTTTTGGTCGCGGATGCCAGCCGCACGGATCAGACCATCTGCCTTGCCGTCACTCCTGCCCTCAAAGCTCTCGGTGTGCCCTCACGCCCCCGTCTCTTTGAGGCGAAGCAACGGATCCGGGAGGCCGAGCAGAGACTTCATCGTCGAATTGAATACATCATTGCCCCACCGAGAATGCAGGTGTATTTAGAGACATCCAGACAGATTCACTCGATCCTGCTGCGCTATGCCGCCCCGGAGGATATCCATGTCTACAGCATTGATGAATCCTTTATTGATGTCACTCCCTATCTGCATCTGTATCATCCCGCCAAAGATGTGACTGCCGCCAGAAAGATGGCTACCTGTATCGTCCGGGATATCCTGTCAGAGACCGGGATAACAGCCACCGTCGGCATCGGAACCAATTTATTTTTGTGCAAAGTGGCGATGGATGTCCTTGCAAAGAAAGCGAAACCGGACCGCACCGGTATGCGGATCGCCTCTCTGGATGAACGATCCTACCGGCATTTCATCTGGCCCCACACTCCCATCACGGATATCTGGCAGATTGGCCGTGGCACACGCAACACGCTTGCCCGTTATGGGATGCACACGATGGGAGATGTCGCCCGGATGAGCCTTGATAACGAAGCACTCCTCTACCATCTTTTTGGGATAAACGCTGAGATTCTGATCGATCACGCATGGGGAATCGAGCCGGTCACCATGGCGCATATAAAGAATTTCCGGCCGGAGAGCAACTCCCGAAGCATGGGACAGGTTCTTCCCCGGCCATACCGGTATGACGAGGCAAGAATCGTTTTTGCGGAAATGATTGATCTGTTGAGTCTGGATCTCTTTCGCAAATCCCTTGTTTCCGACTGCTTTTCGTATTCCATCGGCTATGACCACCGCTCTGTCACAGAGGGGACCTACCGGGGTCCGCTGCACATCGACCACTATGGGCGCCCGACACCGCCTCACACGAATACCACAGTCCGTCTTGACACTCCGACATCCAGCTCACAGATTCTGTCGCGGGAACTCTTATCTTCCTTTTCCAAAAAGGTGAACCGCGAACTTCTGTTTCGCCGAATGACCATCAATGCCAACGATGTGAGACCGGAGTCAGACTGCTTTCAGCAACAGCTTTTTATCGATTATCACGAACAGGAAAGAGAAAAACGTCTGCGCTATGCTATTTTAGAGATAAAAAAAAGATATGGCAAAAATGCCATACTGAGAGCTTCGAATCTTCTCGACAGCTCAACGATGCGCGAGCGGAATGCCCAGATTGGCGGACACCACTCATAGCATTCACACAGAAAGGAGAGACTCCGATGCCTTCGATCCACCGGACAGACAACTATGAAGATATCCTGAAAAAAAATCGCCCCGACCATCGGGACGATCCCTTTCTCCACCGATATCCACCGATGCCTCTATCCAAACGCGCTAAGATTTTTGCTCCGTTTGATGCCCTGCGCAGCTTAGATGCCACTCAGGACAACTCCCATGAGCAGAAATCCTGATCTTCTCTACGACGCAAAGATATTTTTAAAATCGGCAACATTCTGCTCAATATCGCCCTTAAAAATCTTTGTGCCCGCAACAAACACATTGGCTCCCGCTTCCATGATTTCTCCCACATTCGTCAGGTCAACTCCGCCATCTACTTCTATATCCACGTCCAGGTGCCTCTCCTCAATGGACTGGCGAAGTTTACGTACTTTTTCAAACGTCCCTCGGATAATCTTTTGTCCGCCATATCCCGGATAAACCGTCATGACAAGAATCATCGAAATCTTGTCTAAAACCGGCAAAACCACCTCTACATCCGTCAGCGGACTGATGGCAACACCAACCTTTTTATCCAGATTTCGAATCGCATAAATCGTGCTCTCCAAACTCGAACAGGCCTCTGCGTGAACGGTGATCCCGTCGGATCCGGCTGCCGCAAAGC
>ONNE01000019.1 GCA_900319095.1 uncultured Eubacteriales bacterium
ATCTCCGAAATAACCTTAATTGTGAACTGTAGATTTTTGTGTCCACTCATACCAGTTCCATAACTACTGAAACTTTAATCTCGTGAGAAATCTCCTTTTTCCGTCCAAAATTGCTCTGTCCAGAAAACTTAAAAACTCTCGCAAAGTGCGTAAATGTAAGGATTTCTACATATCCACCCTTTGTAGACATGCGACGGTCTCCACATGTCCCCCCTGCGGGAACATATCACAAGCCTGCACTTTTTCCAACCGATATCCATTCTCGCCCAACATCTTCACATCCCGCGCAAGTGTTGCCGGGTCGCAGCTCACATAGACAATTTTGTCCGGCTGCATTTTCACAATCGTATCAAGCAATGCGGCATCGCACCCTTTTCTGGGGGGATCCACTACCACCACGTTGGCTTTCTGACTCTTTTGCCGATGCGTGCCCAAGTCCTGGTTTCGGTACAGTTTTTCTGCTATTTCTCCGGCTGAGCCACAGTGAAATTCCACATTTTGGATTCCATTGATTCTTGCATTTTCTCTCGCATTTTCGATTGCCTGTGGCACAAGTTCGACCCCTGTGACGTGCTTGGCATTCTTGGCAAGAAAGAGGGAAATCGTTCCGATTCCACAATACAGATCCCACACAATTTCATCTCCCTTTAGGTCGGCAAAAGAGAGAGCCGTCTGATACAGCTTCTCAGTCTGCCGGGGGTTTACCTGATAGAAGGATTGCGGTGAGATTCGATAGCGAATGTCTCCTATGGTATCCTCGATATAGGGATCGCCATAGATTCGTTTCATCTCTTTGCCGAGAATCACATTTGTCTTTTCCTTGTTTACATTCAGATAAATGCTGGTCATCCCCTGGATTTTGCACAGGCGCTCGACCATCTTTTCACTGTGTGGCAGACTCGATCCATTGATTACCACACATACCATGATCTGACCTGTGTGATAACCATGCCGGACATAGATATGGCGCACAAGTCCCCGGTGTTCCTGCTCCTGGTATGCCCGAACATGATATTCTCGCATGAACTTGAGAATCGTATCAATCACCTGGTTTATGACAGGATGCTGGATCTCACAGTCTCCGACGGGAATCAGGCGGTGACTGTGACTGGCAAAAAAACCTTTTTGCGGAATTCCTCTTTCGTCCTCCCTCACCGGAAACTGTGCCTTGTTGCGATAGTGCCACGGTTCCTCATCCATTCCCAGGATTGGCAGCCATGTGACTCTATCCAGATCGACACCTCCGATTCTCGTGAGGCAGTCCCTCACTCTCTTCTCCTTGAATGCCAATTGCTCCCGGTAAGATATATGCTGCCAGGTACATCCGCCACAGGAAGAAGATACCGGACAGACTGCCTCAACACGCTCCGAAGACGGCTCAAGCACCTCTATTAATCTGGCAAAACCGTATGTCTTTTTTTGCTTCATCAGGCGAACACGAACTCTCTCGCCCGGCAGGGCACCCTTTACAAAGAGGGCATAGCCATCTACATGACCGATGCCCTCTCCTTGACTTCCCAAATCATCAATGATTATCACTAATTCATCATTCTTTTTTAAATCCATCGTTTCCCCCATTGGTCAAGTCTGTCCGCTCAGTCAGAATCCGGTGATGTCTGTCTGAGGTTTGTCTCCATCATGCGGTTGTAACCGAGCCATCCCATGTCGTCTCCGGCTTTCTTAAAGATCTCTGTCATGGTCTGAAGCTTCGCATCGGCATTGTCTGCCATATGAAGCGCCATCGCCTCCATGATTGCCGGAACCTTCGGTGATCCGAACTCCAATTTGCCATGATGCGAGAGGATGCAGTGCACCAGCTCATTTTTTAACCGGGCAGGAAATCCCGGAATCTCATCGGCCGCCTGCTCCATCGCACGGGCACCGATATAGATATGGCCCAACATCTGACCGTCATCCGTGTAATCATTCTGTGGGAAATCGGATATCTCATCAATTTTTCCCATATCGTGAAAGAGAGCTGCCGTGATCAGAAGATCTCTGTGAATCATCGGATAATGCCCGGCGAGATACTCGCACAGATTTGTCACACTCAGGGTGTGTTCGAGCAGACCGCCCATGAATCCGTGATGGACACTCTTTGCCGCTGAATGCTTTTTAAAATTTTTGATAAATTCTTTATCCTGAACAAAATATTTTTCTAATATTTTCTTGAGATATGGATTATGTACACTTGCCACATATTTGAGAATTTCCTGATACATCTTCTCTATGTCTTTCTCCGTGCACGGAACATAATCTGCGGGATCATATTCTCCCTCATCGCACTGTCGAACCCGGGAAATGTTCATCTGTAGATTACCCTGAAAACTCGTAACCATACCTTCACAGTAAATATAGTCAAGAGAATCGAATTCCTCAATGCCATTATTTAATTCCCAGATCTTGCCGTCCGCAGTCCCTGTCTTGTCCTGCAGGGTAAGAGAATAGTAGGTTTTTCCCGCTTTTGTCTTCAAAATCTGTTTCTGTTTGCACAGATATACACCTACGAATTTTTCACCCTCTCGATAGTCTTTTAAATAGTACATTTGTTTGTCATACCCTCCGTATTCATTCAGTTCTCCTTCATTTTACCTATGTTCTTACTCAAAATCAAGAAAATAAGAAAATTGTATGTAAAAAATTTGTTTTATGCGCTAAAATAATATATACTATGGGTTATAAAAAACCATTGAACAGAGAAATGAATTCAATCAAAAAAGGGAGTATCCCACTATGAATAAAAAAGTTTTACAGACATTAGAATATAATAAAATTCTTGATATGCTGGTGGAAGAAGCAGATTCTTTCCTCGGCAAAGAGAGCTGCCGGTCACTGACCCCCTCTTCCAACCGGGGAGAGATTATCAGCTGGCAGGCAGAGACGTCTCATGCACTGTCCAGACGTCTGCGCTGGGGCAAACTCTCTTTCCACGGTCTGGAGGATATCCGCCCGAGCCTGATTCCCCTTGACAAGGGCGGAGTCCTTGGTATGGGGGAACTGCTAAAGATCAGTCGCTGTCTGGAGATTGCTTCTCATGCCATTTCCTATAGTGAAAAAGATGAAGATCTAAAAGATTCTCTCACCGGGCGTTTTTCAAGCCTTGTCGATCTCCCGGATGTGAGACGCGAAATTCAGCGTTGTATTCTCGGACCGGATGAGATGGCAGACGATGCCAGCTCCGAATTGCAGCGGATCCGACGCTCGATCAAGAGCGCCAATGACCGTATGCGCGAACAGATCAACCAGACTATGAACGAGTCCGCTTCCATGCTTCGCGATACGATTGTGACGATGCGGAACGGACGCTATTGTCTCCCTGTCAGACAGGAGTACAAATCGTCTTTTCCCGGAATGATCCACGATCAGAGTTCCACGGGCTCTACCTTTTTTATCGAGCCGATGGCAATTGTTAAGTTAAACAATGAGCTGGCTGAGTTAGCAATGAAGGAACAGGATGAAATTGAAAAAATTCTCGCCTCTTTGAGCGCTCTGACAGCTCCTTATTCGAAAGATCTGGAGAAAAATGTTCTTCTCTTAGCAGAATTGGATTTTATTTTTGCCAAAGCTTCCCTCTCCAAAAAAATGCAGGCAAGCGAACCGCTCTTTGACCGCAACTACATTGAAATCCGCAAGGGAAGACATCCTCTGATTCCAAAAGATCAGGTGGTTCCCATTGATGTGACGCTCGGTAAAACGTATGATCTTTTGATTATTACCGGCCCCAACACCGGTGGAAAGACGGTCTCTCTCAAAACAGTCGGCCTGTTTACACTGATGGGGCAGGCAGGTCTGCACATCCCTGCCTTTGATCACTCCCATCTTCGCGTATATGAAGAAGTATATGCCGACATTGGAGATGAGCAGAGTATTGAACAGAGCCTGAGTACTTTCTCCTCCCATATGGTAAATACCGTCTATATTTTAAAGCGCGCAAACAAAAAAACACTCGCTCTCTTTGATGAGCTGGGTGCCGGAACCGATCCGACCGAGGGAGCGGCACTCGCCATTGCCATTCTCGACCATTTGCACAATCGCAATGTCACGGCTATGGCAACCACTCACTACAGTGAGTTGAAAGTATATGCACTGTCTACGGAGGGTGTGGAAAATGCCTCCTGTGAATTTGATGTGGCAACGCTTATGCCGACTTATCGTCTCTTAGTCGGAGTACCCGGCAAGAGTAATGCGTTTGCTATTTCCGGAAAGCTTGGACTTTCAAGCGAAATCATTGAAGCGGCCGGACAGCTCATCGACAAGGATGCCCGCAGCTTTGAGGATGTTGTCACGGGTCTCGAAGATGCCCGTATCGAGGCAGAGAAGGAACGCACCAAGGCAAAACAGATTCGCGAAGAAGCTGAGCACTACAAGAAAAAACTCATCGAGAAAAATGAACGCATCGATCAGGCTAAGGATAAAATATTGCGTCGCGCCAACGAAGAGGCGAGGGAGATTCTCCAAAAGGCAAAAGAGACAGCGGATGAATCAATCCGCAAATATAATAAATGGATGCAGGGCGCCGGCATGACAAAGGAGATGGAAAAAGAGCGTGCATCGTTGCGGGAAGCCCTGAATGATAAAGACCAAAAACTGGTATATCATAACCGCCCGTCGGCTCCCAAAAAAGCACCGGAGAACTTACAGGTGGGTGATATCGTCATGGTTCACTCCATGGGGATGAAGGGTACCGTGAGCACCGAGCCAAATGCCAGGGGAAAATGCTATGTTCAGATGGGAATTCTGCGCTCCGAAGTTGACATTAAAGACCTGGAATTACTGGAACAGGAGACAAAGGCAGCCAAAAAAGAGGCGACCATTACCCATGCGCGCAATATGAAGATGGCAAAGGCAATGACCGTCTCGACTGAAATCAATCTGATTGGAAAAACCGTGGATGAAGCACTCCCACTTTTGGATAAATACTTAGATGATGCCTACCTTGCAAAGCTGCATCAGGTAACCGTCATACACGGCATGGGAACCGGTGCGCTCCGCAATGCCGTGCAGAATTTTTGTAAAAAATGCAAGTATGTTAAAAACTACCGGATGGGTGAATATGGGGAAGGTGGCTATGGTGTCACCGTTGTTGAATTCAAATAATCATCATCGAACTCCTCCTCGTCCTCCGGCTCAGCATCAATGGACGACTTTGTTGCCGCTGAATCCTTCGGCGGCTCCGTTGTCTTTGGTTCTGTTTCTTCTTTTTCTTTCTCAACTTTGATGACCGAAAAAAGCTGTTTGATGATATCTTCCTTCTCTTCATCCGAATACTGATCAAATGAAAACTCGCTGATCAACAGGGTGATGTCGATATCCTTCTTCGTGAAAGTCAGCAGCCAGTTTTTCTTGCCCTTGCGATACAGTGTCACCTCAACTTCTGAAACTGTCAGAACGTCCTCTGACTCATACTCATCAATCACATTCTCCGGACTTCCATCCCAGCCGGCATATCCGATGATCCGATGTCCCTCAATCACGCTCGGTGCGTCGTAGCGAAAAGCAAAGGACTCAAAGTCATCAATGTTTTTGTAAACAATGTCTGTAGCAGGCTCTGTGATCACCACATTAAAACCCTGCTGTTCCATGATGGACGCAAGAACAACTCTCTCATTTTCCCGACTCATGGATTCATCCTCGTCCTCTTCCTCCCAGCCGGGAGCTTTTGGCGTGATCACACTGTCCGTGTCCTCCTTTGACTTGTCTTTGTCCGTCTGATTAGAGTGGACGGTGTTCTCCAGCTTGGCAGATACCAGATTTTCCGCACTCTTAATGCTTCTTACCTTGGACATCCGTATGCCAAAGGTACACTCTTCTTCTTCCCATGTCATCCCATTACATTTTTTGTCTCCATACATAGTTACCATGGAGCCATCTACTTTCTTAGTCTTGATCTCGTTCTCATCAGCAAATTGGTCAATGATATCCCGGGATGATTCTTCCTCTTTGTACTCAAACAATATCGTATCTTTTTTCTTTTTGTTCTTATATGTGATGCGAACGTGCCTCTCTTCGTTGGCAACCTCCACTTTTTCTACCTGATAATCTTTTGACAGATTTGACAATTGATACGTTCTGCAATCTGTATTTTTCTCGATGTCGTCAATTGTTTTGTATTCCTGCCAGCTGACCACAGATGCCCCGGACACAGCTCCGGGTGATACCGGCATATCACTCTTGACTCCCGGTCTTCCCTGCTGAAACTGATCCCGGATCAGAAAAATATTGGCCGCCAGCACAAGACATGCTGCCACAACCACTCCCATCTGCCGGACGGAGATTCGATGGTTTTTCTCGAACAAAATCACATTGTTCTGCTCAGGATCTTCCTCATATGCTTTTTGAACATTCGCAAGAATTCTGGCTTTATCTTCATCGCTCAGCGAAATTCTTTGCTGCATAGCTGCTCTATACTCCTTGTTCACAACCATCCTCTCCTTTCTCCAGATATTGCTTTATTTTCTCGCGTCCCCTCTTTAACAGGGTGCGCACACTGGACTCTCTCTTTTCCAGAATCTGTGCAATCTCCTTGGTAGAGTAGTCCTCGTAATAATATAAATGAACGACACTGCGGTATTTATCCGGCAGTGTCATGACCGCTTCCCACACGTCACTCTCTCCCTCTGTCAGAGAATCATCCTCCACTGCCACATCATACCCCTCCGGCAGGGACGCCTGTTTTTTCCAGACCGACGACTTCAAAATATCCTTGCATAGATTGGCCGCCACATGAAGCAGCCATGCTTTCAATTTTTCCTCCGTCTCAAACTCTCCCCCTGAACGCATCAAACGAATCAACGTGTCTTGAACTACATCTTCTGCATCCTCGCGCCTTTTCAGATACGAAAAAGCCAATCGCAATATATCGTCGCCAAAGTGGTTCAAGGCAAGTTCCACCACCTCGGATGGATTCGCTGCCACATCCATCATGATCTATTTTTTCCCCCTCTCTCACTTATACAACGATATTCTTTAAAAAAATGTTGCAAATTGTCCCAATATTCCTATTATTTTTTTAAATAAACATTTTTTTGATTGTTCCCAAGATTTTCAACCTGTATCCGAGAGATGCTGTCTACAAACTTCTGGAATGTGGCATAGCCAAATTTCTTTGCCTTAAAATTCGGAAAATGATCATATAATTTTTGAGCCAGCTGTCCGATCTCAAT
>ONNE01000029.1 GCA_900319095.1 uncultured Eubacteriales bacterium
ATCGACAATCTCCATGCCCTCTGTGATCTTTCCGAAAGCGGCATAGACTCCGTCCAAATGAGGAGCATCTTTGTGCATGATAAAAAACTGGGATCCGGCTGAGTCGGGATCCATCGCACGCGCCATCGAAATTACACCGGCTGAGTGCTTGAGAGTATTCTCAAATCCATTTTGCTCAAATTCCCCCTTGATCCCATAGCCTGGGCCACCGGTTCCGTTTCCATCCGGGTCACCGCCCTGAATCATAAACCCTTCAATAATGCGGTGAAAGGTAAGACCGTTGTAGAAATCTTTTTTGATCAGATCAATAAAATTGTTCACTGTGTTTGGCGCTATATCCGGATAAAGTTCCAATTTCATGATATCTCCGTTTTCCATTTCAATGGTTACCATTGGATTTTTTTTTGCCATTTTTTTTACCTCATTTCTTATTTTATGTCTTTTATAGTATCATTTTATAAAATTCTTACATGTATTTCAAGTCATTCGACAGAATTTCACAAAAACATAACCGGGATGTCGTTTTTTGGCGATGAATTTTACTATCAATCCAACGAGTTTTGACAAAATTTGCAAGTTGTCCCCTCTATAATGTGTGTATGAAGAAGGGGAGCACATGAAAATTTATCTCGATCTTTTTTTTCTGATCAATGTAGAAATGGATCTGCTTTTGCTGATGATACTCTATCGGATCAAAAGACAACCGATTCGTTGGAAAAGAATTCTTTTATCAGCTGTGACAGGCGGATTGTTTTCGTTATTTTTTCTGCTGTCAGGAGTTCATCGATATCCGTTTTTGTCATTTCCTTTTTATCTCATCGGGAGTGGACTGATTGTGAGGCTGGCATGGGGGCGGACAGATTGGCGGACCTGGATAAAAAATTTTATTGTGTTCTATGCGATGGCTTTTTTGCTATCCGGATTACTGGTACATATACAAAATGTCTTTCAAAAACAGGGAAGTGTTCTATTTTTGATGTCGGTCACGATACTGGCCTTATCAGGAATTCATCATCTGCTTCCGTGGTTTGAGCACATTCGGATTGAGAGAAGCCGGATTGTTCCGGTGCAGATTTTTTTTCAGGGACATTGTCTCAGAACCAATGCACTGATGGATACGGGAAACCGGTTACGGGATCCGTTTTCGGGAGAACCTGTATCGGTGGCAGAGCGCACGCTGCTAGAACCGTATATGAATGACCGGGAAATCGTTTTTCGCTATATCCCCTTTCGTACAGTTGGTGTAAATGAGGGTATGCTGGCTGCTTTTCGCGTGGAGCGGATCGAGGTGCAAATTGACAAAGAGAACTGGATCCGAATCCTTCATCCGTGGCTGGCGGTGAGTGAAACTCTGGTTTCGGCAGAGGGGGAATACCGGGTGATTCTCCATCCGGAGCTGATTCATCCAACGAATCAAAAAAGAAAAACCTAGGAGGACAACAAAATGTTATTACGTATTTCGATGCCAAATCGTTTTCAGTTTCGCATGATGCAGGATTGGAGAAATCTTTTTTTCCATTCCGGTGGTGACATTCACTATATTGGCGGTGCTGAAATTCTGCCGGCTCCACTGGAGCCAAAGGAAGAAGCAGCATGCATTGAATGCCTGGGCAGTGAAAACAGCGAAGTGGCAAGAAACAAACTGGTAGAGCACAATTTACGCTTAGTTGTATATATAGCGAAAAAGTTTGACAATACTGGTGTGGGCGTAGAGGATTTAATTTCGATTGGAACCATTGGACTTATGAAAGCGATCAACACGTTTAATCCAAGTAAAAATATAAAATTGGCGACCTATGCGTCAAGGTGCATTGAAAATGAAATTCTGATGTATCTGCGAAGGAACAATAAAACCAAACTGGAGGTCTCGATTGATGAACCTCTCAATGTAGACTGGGACGGCAATGAACTTCTTTTGTCGGATATTCTGGGGACGAGCGAGGATGTCATCTACCGGGATATCGAGCGTGAGGTGGACAATAAAATGCTGAGAAAAGCACTGGAAACGCTGACGGACAGAGAGCAGAAGATCATTCGGCTGCGCTTTGGAATCGGATCTTCCCACGACAAAGAACTCACGCAAAAAGAAGTTGCAGACCAACTGGGAATTTCACAGAGTTACATATCTCGGCTGGAGAAAAAAATCATGAAGCGTTTAAAGAAAGAAATACTTCGCTTGGAAGGACACTAATGCAGATCCTCTATTGATTTGTCTTCCGGAAAATGATAAGATTGTATTGTTTTGGGAAATGTAACAATACGGAGGAAAATTCAATATGAGGAAGATAAAATTCAGGGCGGTCGCATGGCTTGGAATGGTGATGGCAAGCATTCTGTTTGTGCTCGGCTCTCCAAAGAATACGGTTTGGGCGGAAAATGATGCCACGACAACGGAAATTCCCGTGAGTACCGGAGTGCCGGTACAGACCGAACAACCACAGACGACACAGCAGCCGGAGGAATCCCAGGAACCGGAAGAACTGGAAGTGGAAGAGGAAACGGAAGAAGTGGAACAAGAGGAGACCGTGGGACTGAATCAGACCGCTTCCGGCAAATGGTATTATGTATTAAAGAATAAAAAGCATGCCACCGGATACCGGGAGATTGATGGTGAGGGCTATTATTTTAGTAAGACGACTACTTATGCTGTCACAAAAAAATGGAAATATGTTAAGTGGAAGGGTAAAAAATATAAATTCTATTTTGGAAAAAATGGAAAGAGAAAAAAGGACGTGTCCAGTCTGCTAAAGAAGAATACACAGTATATGCTGGAAGTGAATTTGAATAAAAATATGGTTATGGTATACGCAAAGGATGGGAAAAATGGATATATCATTCCTGTGAAGGCGATGATCTGTTCATCCGGCATGCCGGGACATCGAACGATCACCGGCACATATTCGATTTCCAGAAGCGGCCGCTGGCATGTGCTCCGCTACAGTAGTATTGGACAATATGCGACGAGAATTTCGGGGTCGTATATGTTTCATTCGGTTGTATACAGCCGCTATGGAAATTCGTATTCGCTGCAGCCAAAAGAATATAATAAGCTTGGCAAAAGCGCTTCTCACGGCTGTATCCGTCTGCAGGTAAAGGATGCAAAGTGGATTTTCGATCACTGTTATCAATGCCGGGCTCACTTATATTATGGCAAGAAGTCGGAAAAGACACCGATTGAAAAACCAAAAAAAGTGAAGATCGGAAAGACAAAGAGCGGAGCATATTACGATCCGACCGATCCGAGTGTTTCTTAGGTCAAAGAACGGCTATTGACATTAAAATGAGAGTATGCTAATCTCAAAGTATACAAAAACAGTAGGAAAAGAGAGAGCAATCAATGGCATTTACAAAGGATCAGTTAGAGCGGTATTCAAGACATATTATATTAAATGGAGTCGGGGTTTCAGGACAGAAGAAGTTACTTTCTTCTAAGGTGCTGGTAATCGGTGCCGGTGGACTGGGAGCACCGGCTCTTATGTATTTGGCTGCCTGTGGAATAGGAACGCTGGGAATTGCAGATAATGATAAGGTAGATTTGTCAAATCTGCAAAGACAGGTCATTCATGGGACATCCGATGTCGGCCGTCTCAAAGTGGAGTCGGCACAGGAACGGGTAAATGAGATTAATCCGGATGTGACGACTGTGGTGTACCCGGAGAGAATCACGGCAGACAATATCATGGAAATGATTCAGGATTACGATTTTATTGTGGATGGCGTCGATAATTTTGCAACGAAATTTCTTATCAACGATGCCTGTGTATTAGCCGGGAAACCTTTTTGTCATGCGGGAGTCCGGGGGTTCTATGGACAGGTGATGACCTATGTGCCGGGGCAGGGGCCATGCTATCGGTGTGTTTTTGAGGAGATTCCGGAACCGGGAGAGATGGACAGCTGTTCACAGGCAGGTGTTCTGGGGACGATGCCGGGGATCCTTGGCAGCCTTCAGGCAATGGAAACACAAAAATATCTACTGGGAAAGGGAGAGCTTTTGACCGGAAAGATTTTGACGGTGGATGCCTGGCAGATGAGATTTCGTACTGTTTCCATAAAAGAGAAAAACAGAGATTGCCGGGTGTGTGGAGAACATGCGGACATTGACCGGATGGATCCTGAGAACTACAAAGATACTGCGGTCTGTGAGATCGAAAAGAGCAAAGAAGGAGAAAAAAATGAGTGAAGTAGAAGTATTGGACAGTGCCCTGGAGGAGAGAACTCTCTCCATCGAGGATTGGAACAAAGAAGTGAACGAGGACTGTGTCATCGTGGATATAAGAGAAGAGGAGCAGACAAAGTTTGGAATGATTCCGGGGGCAAGAAATCTCCCTGCGACGAATCTTTCTGATTTTTATTCCCTGCCTCCCGATGAGCAGATTTATCTGTATTGTCAAAAAGGAGAAATGAGCAGCGAGGTTCTGGAAGTTCTGTTAGATGCCGGCTATGATGCCTATCAGCTGAGAGGCGGTTATCTTGCGTATCTGGCAGATTTGGGAAAGGAATGAGTCTCACATGGAAGATCCGTTTTTGAGAACCAGCTATTTGCTGGGAGAAGAATCGATGAAAAAACTGAGGGCATCGCGGGTGGCAGTGTTTGGTGTGGGAGGCGTTGGCGGTTATGTGGCTGAGGCATTGGCGCGAAGCGGTGTGGGAGCTCTGGATCTCATCGATCATGATACGGTCAGCACGACCAATTTAAACCGGCAGATTCTGGCACTCATCAGTACCATAGGGCAGTATAAAGTCGATGTCATGAGCCGGAGAATTGAGGATATCAATCCTGAATGTCAGGTCAGGATACATAAATGTTTTTATCTGCCGGAAAACAAAGATCAGTTTAATTTTCAGGATTATTCGTATGTCGTGGATGCAGTGGACACGGTAACAGCCAAGATACAACTCATCTTACAGGCAAAAGAGAGCGGTGTTCCCATCATAAGCAGTATGGGAGCGGGAAACAAGCTGGATCCAACGGCTTTTGAGGTGGCAGACATCTATCAGACATCCGTCTGTCCGCTGGCAAAGGTGATGAGGCGCGAGTTGAAAAAAAGAGAAATCAAAAACCTAAAAGTTGTGTATTCCAAGGAACCACCGATTCGTTCTGCGGGAGGGAGAGTACCGGGATCTACGGCATTTGTGCCCTCTGCTGCGGGATTGATTCTCGCCTCGGAGGTAGTTCGCGATCTGATTGGGAAAGAGTGAGAGGATATAAGATGACGACACAAGAGAGAGAGCAGTATCAGAGAGATGTTGAGAGAAGCATTGTAAAGAAATTCAGAAAAGAGATATGGAGAAAATTTACAAAGGCAATCAATGAATATGATCTGATCCGGGACGGTGACAAGATCGCTGTCTGCATTTCAGGTGGAAAAGATTCGATGCTGATGGCGAAACTTTTTCAGGAAATCCAAAAGCATGGGCAGAAAGATTTTGAAGTCGTTTTTTTGGTAATGGATCCCGGATACAATGAAGAAAATCACAAAAGAATCGTGGATAATGCAGAGCGGTTGGGAGTGCCGCTTGAAATTTTTCACTCACAGATATTTGAGATTGTGGCAAAAGAGGATATGGATTCTCCTTGTTATCTCTGTGCCCGAATGAGAAGAGGTTATCTGTATCATCACGCAAAGGAGCTGGGATGTAATAAGATTGCACTGGGACATCACTTTGATGATGTGATTGAGACGATTCTGATGGGGATGCTCTATGGGGCGCAAATCCAGACGATGATGCCAAAGCTTCACAGTTCTAACTTTGCGGGGATGGAATTGATACGTCCGCTCTATCTGATCCGGGAGGAGGACATCATCCGCTGGATGAATTATAACCGGCTCCAATTTATCCAATGCGCCTGCCGGTTTACTGAAAAGTGTGCCACACAGGATGAGAATGAGAAGGATTCCAAGAGAGAAGAAATTAAGATTTTGATTCGGGAATTGAGAAAAAAAAGTCCCTATATTGAAAAAAACATCTTTAAAAGTGTTGAAAATATAAATTTGAGTACCATCATTGCCTACAAAAAAGATGGGGTAAAACATCATTTTTTGGATACCTATGATGAGCCGAAAGAGTGAGGGAAATTGTCATGACATTACAACAATTGCACTATATATCCGTCATCGCTGAGTGCGGATCCATGAATGAGGCGGCAAAGCAATTATTTGTCTCGCAGCCAAGTCTGTCCGGTACGGTAAAGGAACTTGAGAAAGAGCTGGGATTTGACTTATTTCTCCGATCAAACCGGGGCATTGTCATTACTCCGGAGGGAGAAGAATTTCTGGGTTACGCCAGACAGGTAACCGAGCAGTATCGTTTTTTGGAGGAGCGATATCTGGATAAAAAGTCAAAGGAAAAATTCAGCGTTTCCATGCAGCACTACTCGTTTGCCGTAAAGGCATTTGTCGAGACGGTCAAACGGGTTGGAATTGAAAATTATGAATTTGCCGTTCATGAGACAAAAACCTGGGAAGTGATTGAAAATGTCAGAAATTTTAAAAGTGAACTGGGAATTATCTATATGAATGACTTTAACCGCCAGGTATTACAAAAGATTCTGCGCGACCACCATTTAAAATTTACCGAGCTGTTTACCTGCGACACCTATGTCTATCTCCGATCGGGGCATCCGCTGGCAGACCGCGAGATTTTGTCGATGTCAGATCTTGAGCCATATCCCTGTCTGGCATTTGACCAGGGAGTTCATCAGTCGCTCTACCTTGCGGAAGAGATGAAGAGCACCTATGATTATCAGAGGATCATCATTGCCAATGACCGGGCAACGATGTTAAACCTGATGACGGGACTCAATGCGTACACTCTGTGTTCCGGCATTATTTGTGATGAGTTGAATGGAGATGATTCCATCGCCATTCCGCTGCGGGAAAATGAGGAGATGAGCATTGGTTATATCAGTCGTGTGGGCGCCAATATCAGTCCGATCGGTTCAATTTTTCTGGAAGAAATGATGAAAGGTGTCAAGGAAAATAAAACAGAGAATTAAGAAGCCCGGTCAAACATGTTTCCTTTATCAAATCGTTACATAAAATGAAAAAAGAAGGATTTGATGACAGAAGGGAGAACGAATTTTATGAAACCATTTGATTTTCTTGTCCTAGGAGAGGAACAGCGACAGAGCGAGCTGGCAAAGATTCTTAGGAGTTATGGGCAAAATGTGATTCAATCAGAGACATATCAACAGGGAACCTATGATGCGATTCTTCTTCCGGTATCGCAGACAGCACGGTATCTGGAAGAAAACATGGATTTTCTTCAGAGAAATCAGGTTGTTTACGGGTGTCATTTCCCCTCGCCGCAGAAAGAAATCTGTGAGGGGAGAGGCATCCGTTTTGTTGATTATATGAAGGTGGAGGGAGTCGCCAGTAAAAATGCAGTTGCCACTGCTGAGGGGGCGATTGTTGAGGCTCTTATGAGCGGACGCCAGACGATTCAGGGAAGTAGAGTTCTTGTCTTGGGATATGGATGCTGTGGGGAGATTCTGGCACATAAACTGTCTGTCTGGCAGGCAGATGTCACGGTGGCGGAGAGGAAAAAAGAAAAAAGAGCAAAAGCGCAGGCCTATGGATGTCGTGCGGTGCCGTTCGAGGAGTGGGAACAGGAGGCAGGGGAGTATGATTTTATTTTTAACACGGTACCTGCCAGAGTGGTAACAGAACAAAGTCTTCAAAAGGTAAAAAAGGATGTGACACTGATTGATATTGCGTCCAGACCGGGCGGGGTGGATTTTGATTTTTGTCAAAAAAACAATTTGTGTGCAAAATTATGTCTTGGTTTGCCCGGTAAATATGCACCAAAATCATCGGCTCTAATATTATTAGAAGTAATAGAGGTAGATTTTCCATTTACCTTGTAGATAACAAAGGCAGGTAAAGCAATGAGCAAAAAGAAACAGTGGACCGTTGGCTTTGCCATAACCGGTTCTTTTTGCACACATGAAAAAATAAAGGATGCCGTAAGAGAGTTAGTCAAGGCGGGACATCGGGTGATACCGATTTTTTCCGATTCTGCACAAAACATAAACAGCCGGTTCGGAGAGGCGCGTGATTTTATCATTTCAATGCAGGAAATTACCGGGGAGCATGGGATTTTTACGCTGCAGGAGGCGGAGCCGATCGGTCCCAAAGCGCTGTTGGATGTGCTGATTATCGCACCTTGTACCGGTAATACGATGGCAAAGCTCTGGATGGGAATCACAGATACTCCGGTACTGATGGCGGCAAAGGCGCACCTGAGAAATGAAAAACCGCTGGTGATCAGTGTCTCGAGCAATGATGCACTGGGAGCAAATCTCAAAAACATTGGAAATTTAATGAATACAAAAGACATTTATTTTGTGCCGTTCGGACAGGATGATTACCAGAAAAAACCAAAATCACTGGTGGCACATCTGGAAGATATCCCGGAGACAATCGCCCAGTCAATGAAAGGAAAACAGATTCAACCGGTGATTCGATCTCCCTTTTAAACATGGGGTGTAATTTGTGAGGCATGGAGCTGGGGCTCTGTGTCTCACCTTTTTTGTAATAAAAAAGTCAATATTATAAACAAAATAAACAAAATATAAATATTATATTTACAAAAGAATTGTCATATGATAAAATAAAAAAGTAGTTTTTACAAAAAATAAGGAGGAAACAAGTTATGAAAGAGAGAAACATTGCTGTATGCATCATCTTATCCATTGTGACATGTGGAATTTATGGATTGTACTGGATGTACTGCCTGGTTGAGGAGTCCAACGAGATGACAGGAAATCCGGATGGAACAGGCG
>ONNE01000113.1 GCA_900319095.1 uncultured Eubacteriales bacterium
TGGCACAAAATCAGCGAGTGAATACTCCCGCAAAATCAGCGGGTAAATACTCCCGCAAAATCAGCGGGTGATGGGAATCGAACCCACGTATCTAGCTTGGAAGGCTAGTGTTCTACCATTGAACTACACCCGCACAATAAATATAAAACTCCAATCGGGGTGACAGGATTCGAACCTGCGGCCTCTTGATCCCAAATCAAGCGCTCTAGCCAAGCTGAGCCACACCCCGCTCTGACACTTATAAAAAGCGAAATCTTGCGCCACCAACTCATGACGCAAGATTTATTATATTATAGAATCATGCCAATGTCAATAAAAATTTTTTATCTCTTCATCCAGGGCACGAAAAAGGATATCCATCTGCTCATCGGTTCCTATCGTAATGCGCAGATAGTTGTGAATTCTCTCACTGCCAAAGTGTCTGACGTAGATTCTTCTCTCTCTCAGTGCATCAAAAAGCTTTTCAGCCGGTATCTGCGAATGCCGTGCAAAAAGAAAATTTGTCTGCGAGTCAAATACGATAAAGCCACGTTTTTCCAACTCTTCTTTGCTTCTCTCTCTTGTTCGGATCACTTTTTTCAGATTCTGTTGAAAAACCTCTTCATCATCGATGGCAGCCACACCAACCCGTATCGCTTCCTGCGACATGGTATAGGAGTTGATGGATTCTTTTACATCGTTCATCGCCTGTATCAATCGTTTATTTCCCATCGCAAAACCAATTCTCATCCCTGCCAGAGAACGGGATTTGGAATATGTCCGAACCACCAATAAATTTTCATATTCTTTTAAGAGAGGAAGGGCAGTCTCACCGCCAAAATCAATGTATGCCTCGTCAATGATCACAATGACGTCCTGGTTCGAGCGAATAATCTCCTCTACTTCTTTTCTCTTTAATCCCATGGATGTCGGTGCATTCGGATTTGCTATCACAACACCGCCATTTGGTCTTGCATAATCCTCCGGGCAAATATGAAACGAATCGTCCAGCGGCACACATTCATAAGGAATCCGGTATACATCTGCCCAAACAGGATAAAAGGAATATGTGACATCCGGAAACAGAATTGGCTTTTCCGAATTAAAAAACGTGAGAAAAGCAAGCGACAAGACATCATCCGAGCCGACCCCGACAAACACCTGTCCATCTTCCAATCCGTAATAGCCTTCCAGCTTTTTTACAAGCTCTCCCGCACTCGGATCCGGATATAGTGCAAAACTTCCCACATCCGCGGACTGGTGTGCCTGATACACGCTCGGAGATGGCGGATATGGATTTTCGTTCGTGTTTAATTTGATCCGGTCCTCCTGCTGTGGCTGTTCTCCCGGTACATACGGAACCACTTTCCGGATATTCTGTTCCCATAGATTCATATTTCTACTCACCTCTTACTTTTGTATTGCATCCAATGTCTGTTATTATAGCATACAATGGTTTATCGAACAATGGTTTTATTCTCTCTCATCTATTCACTCGTCAGACTTTCGAAGGCATCTACGATGCCATATCCCCACTCGGTATTGGGAAACGGTGTCCCCCGCGGTATCGCTCCCCGAATGAGCATCTCACTGAGGGTAATCCCTGTCCCAATGGTTCCCTGGTCTACCAGATACTCCATAAAAAGCGCCCCAATTCCTGTCACCAGGGCAGCGGCCACACTGGTTCCTGTCATCTCACCATATCTTCCATTGGGATACGCACTCCGAAATCCTACTCCCGGTGCCACAACCTCAGGTTTGACATATCCCTGTGTCGTAAAACCGCGCCCCGACTGGAGATATAGTGAATCCGTCCGGGCATCGTATGCCGATACCGTTACCATATTGTCTCCGGTTCCCGGATTGCAAATCGTTATATCCGGGGAGGGATCCAAAAAAAAGACATCCTGTTTCATAAAGTTGCGAATTGGCAGCCACATATGAAAATTCGGTGAATCATATTCAAACTGGGTTTTTACTTTCCAAATACCGGTCTTGGGAGCCAAAAACCGAAACACGACAACCTGTTCTCTTGTCTGTTCCTGCGCAACACCAAAAAATAGTTCGATCACGGTATCTTCCTGTATGAAACGATGTCGAAAACGACCACCCTGCAGTACCCGGATTCCCTCAACCGTTTCGCCTCCCGGTGCCGTGATATCCAGTGACAGCGCCCCCGGTGTGCTCCACCACAATTGCGCCATAAAACCATCCAGGCTGCTTTCCACATTAATATTTATGACATCTTCCGCTGTCCGAATCCAGTGGTGGTGTCTGGCATTTCCCTCATTTCCACTGCACGCGAACATTCCGACACCCTGATAGGCCGTGTAGCGGTCCATAAATGATGACAGGTTGGATGCTCCCCCATGGCTTCCCATATTGGTCCCCATCCCGACACAAATCATAATAGGACGTTTCGCCTGTCTGGCCCTCTCAAGAAGGTAACTGATTCCCATCATGATATCATCTTCCTGAAAGGCCGGTACATCCAGCGGCACTCCATAATATGTGCGATAGATGATTTTCGCCTGCTTGCACTTTACAATCATAAGCTCCGAGAGAGGTGCCACTCCGGAAAACTCTTGTGATCGGATCTCGTTGCCTGCTGCCACTCCTGCAAGAAAGGTGCCATGGCCGTCCTCATCCTGTTCAGACACAATCTGAAAAGGATCTTCACTTGCCAGCGCCTGGTTGATTTGTTCTCTGTTATACTCCGTCCCAAAGGGGAACATCTCGTTCCCCACACCGCTCACATCCGTCTGATCCCATATGGACACAATCCGGCTGGTATTATCTGCATTGATAAATGCTTCGTGCGTGTAATCAATTCCGGTATCTACAAATCCAATTAGAATTCCACTTCCGTACAAATCCAAAAACGGCTGTCTGCGAATCCGCAAAACTCCACTTTCCTCCAAGGATTCCTCATTCATCAATCCATAGATATTGGGAATCGCAGAAAACCCGAATTGCTCAATCGTCTCGCTGTCCGCTGCATCCGTCTGCCGATAGACAACAGCTTGAATCGCATCCAACGATAATAAGCAATCCGGGTCATAAATGTCTCGAATATATTCTTCTCCTTGATAGTTTCCAATGATATAATTAACCACATTTTCCGAATAAACAGCTTCTTTGCAATCCATAGAAACCTCAAAATAAATATTCTCTCTACAGTTTATGCAAAGGCGCTCTCTTTTAGTAATTCCCACGCATCAAAATCATCGGGGTACCATTTCCCTCGATATAAGATTTTGTGATAACAACTTTTCCAATCATATCATCTTTTGGAATTTCATACATGATGTCCATCATAAATTGCTCGATAATGGAGCGCAATGCCCTCGCACCGGTCTTTTTGTCATATGCCTTCTTCGCAATTGCATGCAGCGCCTCATCCTCAAATTCCAAATCCACTTCATCCATTTGAAGCAGCTTTCGATACTGTTTGGTAATTGCATTTCTCGGCTTCGTCAGAACCTGCACCAATAATTCCTCATCCATCTCCTGCAGAGAATAAATGACGGGCAGTCTTCCGATAAACTCCGGAATCAGACCATACTCCCGAATATCGGCAGTTTCGACCTTCGAAAACAGATCTCTGTCATCATCATATTTATCCCGCAGCTCTGAGCCAAAGCCCATGGTACCCTGTTTGGTCAGACGCCTTTTGATGATGTCTTCCAAGCCCGGAAATGCCCCACCGCAAATAAACAGAATATGTCCTGTGTTCACTGTCGTCATGGGAACCATTGCATTTTTATTGGTCGCTCCCACCGGCACTTCAATGTCCGCTCCCTCTAACAGTTTGAGCAGTGCCTGCTGCACCGACTCGCCACTGACATCCCTGCTGTTTGTATTTTGTTTTTTGGCAATCTTGTCAATCTCATCGATATAGACAATTCCCTTTTCTGCCAACTCGACATCATTGTTCGCATTTGCCAACAACTTCGAAATGACGCTCTCTACATCGTCACCAATATATCCGGCCTCCGTCAGCGCTGTCGCATCTGTGATTGCCAGTGGAACCTGCAAAAGCTTTGCCATCGTTTTTACAATAAAAGTCTTTCCACTTCCGGTCGGCCCAAGCATGAGCATATTCGACTTCTCAATCTCTATGCCGTCATCCTCTTTGTTCTCCTCTGCCAGGACTCTCTTGTAGTGGTTGTAGACACTGACGGCAAGAACCTTTTTGGCTTTTTCCTGCCCCACAACATATTCATCCAGATTGCCCTTGATGACATGTGGTGCCGGCAAATTGTGAATGTCTAATTTCGGTTTTTCTTTCTTTTCTTTTTTCTTCGCCTTTACCTGATGCCTCTCCTGAAACTCTTCCGGTGGCTCCATCCCCATCGGTGTCATCTGTATAAATTCCATGCCCGGAAATCTCGGTATCCCATGCATATCAATCTGATCAAATGTCTTTTGCATACAATCGGAACAGATGGTGATATTGTTCGGAATCGTGATCATCTTCTCGACCTTACTCTCCGGTCGATGGCACATATAACAGACTCTCTCATATCCATCCCGGGAAGAATCATCCTTGTGATCTTCCCCATTTTTTGTCTCTTTGATCTCTTCACTCATTTCTTTTCCCCTATCACGGATTCTTTGGCACAATCAGTACGTGTTTTTCCACGGAAATACTTCTGAGCCATCTCCCTGTCCATAGTCATTTCCCTGATAATAATCTCCCTGTGAACGGTTTTCGGAACCCTGTCCATCCGATTCCTCCTCCAGACCATCCAGAGTATCCTTACTCTTGAGAGTTACTTTAATCTTTTTCTCCTTGTATTCACCGTCATTGCTTCTCTTTACGGTAACGGTTATCTCAGTTCCGACTTTTGTGTTGTTCACAATCTCCTGCACTTCACTGATTGTCTTCACGGAGCGATCATCAATCGCTGTGATCACATCGCCCTGTTTGATCCCCGCCTTAAAAGCGGCACCTGTATCTGACAGCGAAGCTACATAAACACCGACCGGAATGCCATAAGTCTTGCTGACCGTCTCATCAATCGTTCTTCCGGTAATTCCAAGATATCCTTTTTCTTCATCTTTCAATACCGTGCGATCCATCAGGTCATTGATCACCGAGACCGCATCGCTCATCGGAATCGCATATCCCATTCCTTCTACAGTTGTATCACCATAGGCAAAATATTTGGATGAATTGATGCCGATTACATTACCACTGGTATCAATCAGTGCTCCTCCGCTGTTTCCCGGATTGATGGCAGCATCTGTCTGCAGGAGAATCTGCGTTGTCCCGCTTCCGGTCCCTGAGCTGTCAGAAGATGTCACTTCACGGTCTTTGGCACTGAGATATCCTACCGTCACCGACTGACCATAGCCAAGCGCATTTCCGATGGCAATTACCATCTGTCCTACACGCGCATCATCCGAGCTTCCCAGAGAAGCCACTTTAATACTCTTTTTGGTGCTGTCTTTTAAATCTTTGAGTTTCACAATCAAAACCGCTAAATCATTGGACTCGCTGGTACCCTTTACGGTAGCGTCCACAGACTCACCATCGTTAAATTGAACGGAAATTTTGTCCGCATCAGCCACCACATGATTATTCGTCACAATCAGCAACTGGTCATTGTCCTGTTTTACGATAAAACCGGAACCCGCTCCCTCGGACGAATAGGTCTGTCCAAAAAAGGATGTCTGGGTACTCTTCTCTGTGATTGCTACAATCGATGGCATAACCTGATCGACAATTCCTGACACATCCGATACTCCGACTGCTCCCCCGGACACGGTAACGACCGGAACTTTGGTGCCGGAAGAATTTACCCGATCAATCGTGGTCTCGCCCTTCCATTTATTTATCCCCATATTTACAGCAAAAAAGCAAATAGCTGCTACCACACCGAAGATCACAGCACTCACAATGACTTTCGACATCGGCAACAAGCGGTCGGACTTCTCAGCACGGGACTTAGAAGCTCTCTCAACCGCCTCGGAATTCTGAAACCGATACGTATTATTTTCTGTCGGCATCGGCTGTGGCTGAGCCTGTGTTCCCTGCTGTGACTGCTCACCCCACCGCACATATTCCTGCTGACCATTTTGCATTGATTCTGTCTGATTCTGTTCTGTCTGATTTTGTCCTGCCTGATACTGCGGTGTCTGTGTTCCCACTTTGGTCGTATCCTGCATAATAAATCCATTTTCCTCCATAAATGTACACCCTTTCTTCTTGAGTTAAGAAATATTATAATCACCAATTGTGTTTAGTTTGTGAAATTCCCACGGAAATATGACACTTGAAAAAAAGATTGTGAAATCCGTTAAAATGGTTTATACTAGTAGAGAAATTCTTAAAACAAAAGAAAGGGCGGATCTGTTTTGATTAAGGAAAATCAAAAACTTCTGAATCTTTTTCGCGTTATCATAGATACGGCAATTATGGTGGGGTCTTTTTATGCTGCCTATTTTTTGCGCTTTTATGACCAGAGTCCCCTGATCGTCTACAACATCATCCGGGAGCCGTATGGTTTGTATGGAAGCCTCATGGACTATACTCGTATTTTGTTCATGCTGATTCCCTGTTATCTGATTTCTTACTATGTTTTTCATCTGTACGATCCCAAACGGGTAAAGAGCCGAAAGACCGAACTGTTAAATGTATTCAAGTCCAATATCGTTGGTATTTTGTTCTGTGTTGTCGGGCTGTTTTTTTATCGAAACGGAAATGGGAATTATGCCCGCTGGTTTATCATTATCTTCGTGGTCCTGAACGGCTGCCTGGACGGTTTTGTCCGCTTCTCCATCACGACCATTCTGAGAAAACTTCGTCGCAAAGGCTTCAACCAAAAACATATTCTTCTGGTTGGGTTTAGCCGGGCTGCGGAAGGATATATTGACCGTATGCTCGCGCATCCGGAATGGGGATATAAAATCCACGGTGTTTTGGATGACTACAAACCGATGGGACAAGTCTATCGCAATGTCAGTGTAATCGGAAGAATTGATGATCTGGAACAAATGCTCTCCGAAAACGACTACGATGAGATTGTCATCACACTGGGTCTGAATTATTATGACATGTTAGAAAAAATTGTATCCATTACGGAAAAATCCGGTGTTCACACAAAATTTATTCCGGATTATAACAACATCATTCCAACCCGTCCTTACACCGAGGATATGGATGGTCTGCCGGTCATTCACGTGCGCACGATCCCCCTCTCGATTTCTCTTAATAAAGTTATTAAGCGGGCTTTTGATATCGTTGGCTCGATCGTTCTGATTCTCTTGTTTTCCCTTCCGATGCTGGTTGTTGCGATTTTGGTAAAGGCAACTTCACCGGGACCTCTCATCTACAAACAGGAGCGGGTCGGTCTGCACAACAAACCATTTAAAATGTTTAAATTCCGTTCTATGGAGGTTCAGGAGGACGCAAAAGAGAAACAGGCCTGGACGGTCAAAAACGATCCACGCGTCACACCGGTCGGTAAATTCATCCGAAAGACAAGCCTGGATGAATTGCCACAATTTTTCAACGTTCTTCGCGGTGAGATGAGTCTGGTGGGACCTCGGCCGGAACGCCCATTTTGGGTAGAAAAATTCAAGGAGGAAATTCCCCGGTATATGATCAAGCATCAGGTTCGTCCGGGAATCACAGGATGGGCTCAGGTCAATGGATACCGCGGTGACACTTCAATCCGCCTTCGAATCGACTGCGACCTGTATTATATTGAAAATTGGACATTCAGTTTGGATATTAAAATATTGTTCCTGACGATCTTCAAAGGATTCGTAAATAAAAATGCATACTAAACTTTTAACTCAGAGCCTTCCCAGAACCGGTGCAG
Organism: uncultured Eubacteriales bacterium; assembly: GCA_900319095.1. Classification (GTDB taxonomy): domain Bacteria; phylum Bacillota; class Clostridia; order Lachnospirales; family Lachnospiraceae; genus Eubacterium_F. Next base: position 7,812 of record ONNE01000113.1, read on the forward strand.
GCTCTGTTTCATTTTTTCAAGATTGACAACCTCGTAGGGATACCATTCTCTGGGAAAGAGATCTAAGTATTGTCTTTGTAAAAAACGCTCATCCAAGAGAAGAATTGCCCCCCTGTCATTCACCGTCCGTATCACTCTTCCTCCCGCTTGAAAAACTTTATTGATTCCGGGATAGAGATAGGAATAGTCAAATCCCCTGCCGTTTATTCTATCGTAGTAGTCTTTGAAAAATTCGCGCTCACGACACACCATCGGGAGACCGGTTCCCACAATCACAGCACCGATCAGGCGATCTTCTTTTAAGTCAATCCCCTCGCTAAAGATACCTCCCATCACGCAGCAGCCAACCACACTTTCTTTCGCATCCGTGTCAAAGGCAGACAAAAAATCTTCTTTGTCCCGCTCCTTCATATTGCTTTCCTGTACCAGCAGTCTCTGTCCCTCCGTCACTCTCAACCGCACGATCACTTCATCCAAAAACGAATACGACGGAAAAAACACCAGATAATTTCCCTTGCGGGCAGACACAAATGCTTCGATATATCGCGCGATTTTTTCATACTCATCCGAATTTCTTCTGGTATATCTGGTCGTGACATCCCTGGCAATGAGAATCTTTCTCTGCTCCGGTAAAAACGATGACTGTGCATACACTGCCATATCCTGTGGATCACCGGTCAGCTGCTCTTTGTAATACCGGATCGGCAAAAGCGTAGCAGAAAATAGGATTGCACTGCGCCCCCTCCCCATGACTTCCCTCAATCTTTCTGCCGGATTCATACACTGCAGTGTGATGCGAAACTCATTTTCCTGATTATAGTCAAGACAGATCTGATAGGACTCCCCGATCCACTCAAGCACCATGCAGAATTTACGAATTTCAAAATACAGATTTTGAATGATGTCAGAGTCTTCTTTTGACAATGAGGGCTCATCCGCAAAAAACTGCTCATCATTCGCCATGACCCTCAATAGCTGAAATTCAAAATTGCCAATCTCTGTCAATGTTGAAAATTCATCACATTCCCGCTTCCATTCAAGCATCGTTCGATTGGCACTCTCCAAAGAGCGCTCAAACTTTCTCATATTGTATTGAACTTCCGGACGTTTTTCGTGTCTTCTCACTGCCTGAACAATTCTTTTGACCGCCATAAAATCTTCTTTTACCAGACATGCACTGTACATCTGGCGCCCTCTCTCCACAAGATTGTGTGCCTCATCAATGAGCAGTACCATATTCCCCTGTTTCTCGTCTGAAAAAAAACGTCGCAGATACACATTGGGATCAAATACATAATTATAATCGCAGATTACGGCATCTGCGTAAGTAGCGGCATCCAGACTCATCTCGAACGGACATACTTCATGTTTTTTTGCATACTGCAAGATCACTTCTCTTGTCAGTTCCCTCTCGTTCGCAATCAAATCATAGACCGCCTCGTTGATGCGGTCAAAATGCCCCCTTGCCCTCGGACAATCCGCCGGATTGCAAGAGATTGAATCCAGCACACACATTTTCTCCTTCGCTGTGATCGTAATCGGTTTTGCAGTCAAATCCTGCCTCAAAAGAATCGAAAAACACTCTTGTGCCACTGTTCTTGTGATCGTTTTTGCCGTCAGATAGAAAATTCGATCCACCTGTTCCTCCCCCATTGCCATAACTGCCGGAAAAATGGTGGTGATGGTTTTTCCGGTTCCGGTAGGAGCCTGAATCAATAGTCGTTTCTTTTCCTCAATCGTCTTGTAGGTGAGAGCCATCAGATCTTTTTGCCCCGGTCGATAGGAAAAAGGAAACGTAAGATGCCGGATGGAAGCGTTTCTCTTTTTCTTCCAATCATATTCATAGACAGCCCATTTCTCATATTTCCTCATCAAATCCATAAACCAGTCCCTGATTTCCTCTCTGGTATATGTTTCCTTAAAACGCCGAATCTTCTCCGTCTCCATATTACAGTATGTCATCTGAACATGAATCTGCGAAAGGTTCTCCTGCTCAGCAATAATATAAGCATAGCACATCGCCTGTGCCGTATGAACGCAGACTGGCTCCTTCATCTGCTGTACATCGAGATATACCCCCTTTATCTCGTCAATTGTCACCTCGCCCTCTTCCCGCAAAATCCCATCGGCCCGTCCCTCGACCTTTAAAAAAAAGTCCTCCTCAAACTCTATGCTCCTGAATTTTTGTATCGTAAAAAGAGAGACTTCTGCCTGATAACCAAGCCCCATACTTTTTTGTATCTTTCGATGAATTTTGCTTCCCAGCTGCATCGCCTCGGGATTTCGTATTCCGGTTCCCCCCGGCATAATATCTCCCGACCGAAACAGGAACTCGACCAAATTCCTAACAGATATGCGAATCACTTCTTTTTCTTTCTTCATGTCGCTTTTCCCCTTTCGGAATAATGCTCATTTACCAGGCTGCGATATCCCCATTCTTTCATCTTTCATACGTAATCCGAAAATTTCCTTTGTAGTGTCTGCCGGTTATACAATATCGTATAGAGAAATTTTTCCACTCCACACAAAAAGAAAGAGAAAACACTTTGAAGAAATCAAAAATTCCTCTTTCTTTTTTTATATTACAATATTCGATTCATAAAAACAACTCTATTCTTTCACCCAAATATCTTTTATCAATCCTGAAAGAATTCCATCGCATCTAACAGCGAATCGGATACCCTCTTCAGGCTGTCTGCTGCCGATGTCAGCGTGCTGACCGTCGCATTGAGTTCTTCCATCGATGCGGATGTCTCTTCGCAGGAAGCTGCATTCTGCTCGGAGATTGCCGATAAGGAACTCATCACCTCCACAACAACATCCTTTGAATACTGACATGCCTTAGCATTGTCCGAAATCGCATCTACACCGTCTACGGTAATCTTAATATGAGCCATGAGGTTGCTGATGCTCTTGATGGTCGTTTCCAGAATTTCTCTCTGACTCTCTGTCACTTCTCTGACATCCTTAGCCATCGTAACCGCCTTATGTGATTCCGACAGAAGCTCACTCATCTGTTCCCGGATTTCATTCGCACTTTGATCCGAATCATCTGCTAACTGTCCGATTTCTTCTGCAACAACCGCAAAGCCTTTTCCAGCTTCTCCGGCTCTCGCTGCCTCAATCGATGCATTGAGTGCCAGCAGATTGGTCTGCGATGCAATTGAATTAATTGCCTCCACTTTATTCGAGATATCTTCCACGGCAATTCCGGTAGCCGAGATGCACTCTGTGATCTCATCCACCGCCTTATTTACCTGTTCAGATGACTGCTTTAATTTCTCAAGATCACTGGCAACATCTCTGCTGTCCACATTCATGGTCTGTGCTGTATCCGCAAGAGAAACCGAATTATCTGTTACATGCTGGATATTATCACTGATCTGACCAGTGTTGTTATTTGCCTGCAACACTTCATCTGCCTGCTGCGTCGCACTGTGTGCAATCTCCTGAACAGATTCAGACACGTCGTCTACCGTTCTGGAAATCTGCCCTGTGCTATCGGCAAGTTCTCCTGCCGAATTGGCAACATCATTTGCCGAATTCTTAATATTATCCACAATTTCTTTCAATGTGCCCGTCACACTGTTGGTGGACTTTATCATACTTCCAAATTCATCATCGCAATCCGCATACTTTGTAATCTTGTGAAAACGTCCCTGTGCCATTTCTTCCAACGCGGTATTGATCACGGCAATCGGATTGCTGATATTACCTGCCAACCAAAGCCCGACAAACACAGCGAGAACCACAATTGCAATTCCCACTGCCGAAAATGAAACAACCGTCTTCGTCGCTCCGGACATAAGGGAGGAATAACTTCTGGCAACGACGATGCTCCATCCCGTAACATCTTCCTTATACCATGACAGAACCTGCTTTGTTCCCGATGCACTCGTTATGTAAGTACCGGTCTGATCCGGAGATTTAAAATATGTCGAATTGCTTCGGTCTTCTACCTCGCTGTCGGAATCAATCTCATGTTCAGAATGCGCGATGACCGTTCCCGTGTTATCTGTAATCAACATATCCTGATCTTCTGTCACTTCACCAGCCAACATTTCATGTAGCACATCAATACCGTAATTCCTCGTCAGAACTCCCACAACTTTGTCGGATTCATCCCTGACCGGAACTGCGATCACACAGATCAGCTTGCCCGTCGTTTTGGATACACTCGCATCGGAGACATTTTCCTTGCCCCCCATCGCCAGCGTAAAATATTCCCTGTCCTTTATGTTTACCAGATCTCCCTTCGAACGGACAATGTTCTGTCCATCTGCTCCGGTCAGAACAGTCGAGTTATCATCTGCCAGTCTCTCGTCAACCGTCTTAAGAGTGGTCGCCATATCTGACAGAAGCGTCTCATCGGTCGGATGATTGATCAAGTCTACCGTGTCCTTCTCCCCTGCTATCAGTTGCAGCATTCGGATATTTTGCATGAGAAGGGAATTAAAATCTCCCGCTACCGCTTCTACTTGTTTGTTGTTGAGCTGCTCTCCTGCGTCCAGCGCATCCGAAGAAATCTTCGTGACAGCACCAATCGTTGCCGAGAGCGTTGGCACAACAGCCAATAACATCAATATCAGGAGCAATCGAAAGCGAATTCCTTTCGTTCCATATCTTAATTGTTTCTTTTGAGCCATGAAATCTCCTCCATTTCCGTATTGTCTCGTTTTTTGTTAAAAATCAACAATTTTTTTTAAAAAAATTTCAGACTGTAGACAAAGCAGTGTTAGGCTGACAGCTCTAACACTGTTTTTCTCTCTTCTGAAGTCAATAATCCCAGGATTCTCAA
>ONNE01000077.1 GCA_900319095.1 uncultured Eubacteriales bacterium
AGAACCGGACAGTAAAGAACCGGAAAAGGCAGATAAAAGTGTGGACATCGATCTTACACAGATGAGCAGCGATATGGTATATGCCACCGTTTATCAGTTACTGAATCAACCCGAAGAATATGTGGGCAAACAGATAAAAATGAAGGGAAACTATTATGCTTCCTGGTATGTGCCGACCAAACAGTATTACCACTATGCGATCATCCAGGACGCCACTGCGTGCTGCTCCCAGGGGCTGGAATTTGTCTGGGGAGATGGTTCGCACAAGTACCCGGATGAATATCCGAAAGAGGGAGCCGAGGTTACGGTGACGGGAACATTCCAGACGTACAAGGAGGCGAAGGATGATACTGTGTATTGTCGTCTGGTTCAATCGAAAGTGAAGTTTTAGAAGAAATTTTGAAAAAAAGGTGGAAGGATGCAAACGAATGTATTAGAATATTTAGAAGCGACGGAAAAGAGAGTTCCGGATAAGATCGCATTTGCCGATGAACAGACGGAGCTTTCTTTTCGTTTGTTTCAGAATTCAGCCAAAAAGATTGGCACTTTTTTGAGCGGGCAGGGGATGTTGAGAGCCCGGTGCAGACCGCATCGGCGACAGAACAGCCGGTGCAGTCAACGACCGGGACAGCTTCTTCGACGGCAATGCGTTTTCATGTCACTGCGACAGCGAAAAACATCAAACCGGGCAAGACAGTAAAGGCAAAAAGAACCGGTGTTTCATGGCCTGATTGGAAAAAAGAGCTGTTCCGGGCTGGGAGATCCCTACCTTGTCTGTTACTCGGATCAAAGAAACAGTTTTTCTTTCAAGCGGTTTGTGACAGCGACCGACCAGCGCGATGGCAAAGTCAAAATATCCGTGGACACCAGTAAGATTCGTTGGTCTAAGTCCGGAGATTACCGCATATATTACACAGCGAAAGATTCTGACAACAATCAGTCAAAGGCATGGGCGACCGTCCGGGTGATCGTTCCGGGATCCGCTGAGTCGGCGGCTGATCAGGTTCTCAGATCCATTACCAAATCCGGTTGGAGCGATGAAAAAAAAGTAAGAGCGATCTACCGCTATGTGAGAGGTACCCGGTGCCGGGAGGACAGCGGCATTTCTGGAACTTGACATATGTGCGGGGTGGGTGGTATCATTTTGATACAACTCCGCGCACGAGAAAAGGTACGTTCTGTCTGATGACCGACGCCCAGTTGCATGAGTATTCAAGTGGTTACACATTTAGTTTCAATCGCAAGCTTTATCCAAAGCGGGCGGGCAAAAGAATATCGTAGGTGAGTGAAATGGAAGGGAAGAAAAAACGAATTGCGATTGTCCTGGGAGTGATTTTCATGGGAATCGCAGCGGTGCTTTTGGGAGGGCACATTTATTATCGGGGACACTGGTACTGGGGAACGAAAATTGATGGTCTGGAGGTTTCCGGGCAGACGATGGATCAGTCGCGGCTGATGATACAGGAGCAGTATAAAGATTACTCGCTGCAGATCACAGGACGGCAGGGACTTTCTCTTCAGATTAAGGCAGCAGACATTGATTATCAGGTTGTGGCAGGAGAGAGATGGGAGCAGGCATACTCCGATCAGCACGACAGCTCTCTGATTCCGGTGGACGTGGGAGGAGAATACGATTCTGTTCTCGACGTCACCTATGATGCAGACAAATTAAACGAGTGTCTGGAAGCGTCGGAACTGTTGCAGGGGAACGATGAGGTATCGATTGAAAAACCAAAATCAGCCAAAGCCAGATTCGATAAGAAAAAAGGATACTATGTGTGTGTGCCTGAGAGCGTGGGGAATCAGATTCAAAAAGAAGAATTGTTAAAGACCGTTGAGACATCGCTGCAAAACCGCGCTGCGACACTGGATATCAGCAGTGAGGAAATCACGAATGAAGTATACAAAGAGCCTTCCGTGACATCCTCAAGTGATGAAATTGCAAAAGAAATAGACGCATGCAACAAGGCGGTTCTGCGCTTTGTCACATGGAAGATGGGTGGCAAAGTCACGGAGAAATTGACACCGGCGCAGATCTCCAAGTGGGTATCCTATAAAAATAACAAAGTAAAATTCGATCAAAAGGCCATTGAGAAATGGACTGAAAAATTCTGCAAAAAATATCAGACGGTCGGGGTTACGCGCTCATTCAAATCCCACACAGGCAAAAAGGTAAAAGTCGTCGGTGGAGATTATGGATGGGAGCTGGATTATGCCCAAACATTGATTCAGGTCGAAAAGACATTAGAGAAAAAAATCAGTGCCAAGAGCATTAAGGCCTATATCGAAGATCCTTCCAGGGAGAATAAAAAGGCATTGACTCTGAACCGAAGCCCGATCTATCTCAATACCGCTTATCAGTGGAATCAGGAAGACCGGACACAGGACTGGGATACCAAGAATTACACAGAGGTATCACTTGCCGATCAGATGGTCTATGTTTTTCGCAAGGGAAAAGTCGTTTTTAAATGTCATTGTATCACCGGGCGTCCTGTAAAAGACCGGATCACGCGCAAAGGGACATTTTATATCAAAGAGCATTTGCCGGAGCACACGATGGTCGGGGCGGATTACCGGACGCATGTCTACAACTGGGTTCGCATCACGTGGACGGGAACCGGATTTCATCCGGCAACGTGGCAGCCGTGGTCCCGCTGGTCAAAGACGCTGTATCAGACGAGGGGATCGCATGGATGTGTCAACCTCTCCGTGAGCGATGCGAAGAAAATCTATGATTTGGTAAAATACAGAGAGGCCGTCTTTATTCATTAGGACAACAGGAGGGAACAGCCATATGTATCTGATAGCAGGACTGGGAAACCCCGGGATCGAATATGCAGCGACCCGGCATAATATCGGGTTTGATATGGTGACGTATCTGAGCGATAAGTACAACATCCCCATGCGGGGAAAAGAACACCGGGCGGTTGTGGGAAAAGGATTTATCGAGGGGCAAAAGGTATTGCTCGCACAACCGCAGACGTATATGAATAACAGTGGAGAGAGCATTCGTGCGCTCTTTGATTTTTATAAATTGGATATCGAAGATATCCTCATCCTGTACGACGATATCAGCCTGAATGTGGGACAGATTCGCGTGCGGCCCAAGGGAAGTGCCGGGGGACACAACGGAATTAAGAGCATTATTTCTCATCTTGGCACGCAGGATTTTGCGCGCATCAAGATCGGGGTCGGTGACAAGCCGGCAGGAGGCGATCTGGTCAATCATGTGCTGGGGCGTTTTAGCCGTGAGGAAGAGGCGGTGATTCGCGATGTGTTTGCTCTGGCGGATGAGGCCGTGCAGGGGATTCTGAGTGATGGCGTGGAGAGTGCCATGAACCGGGTAAATGGCAGGAAGATTGAATGGTAAAGAGGTAGAACGTGAAGACTTTATTGGCTCCCTTAGAGGAATTGGATGAATATAATCAGCTTAAGATTGCCATTGAGAGAGGGAATACTCCGGTCCATATCGTTGGTTCGATGGAGGCACAGCGCTCTCATTTTATCTATGGCATGGAAGACTTAGGTGAGGTTATTCTTATTATTACGCACAACGAGATTCGCGCCAAAGAGATTCTGGAGGATGAGCGGATGTATGGGCGGAATGTGATGTATTATCCGGCAAAAGACCTCATTTTCTACAGTGCGGATGTACATGGACAGGCAATTGCCAAAGAGAGAATGAAAGTGATTCGGGCATTGGCGCAAAGAGAACCGGTTACGATTATCACGACCATCGATGCCGGGATGGATGACTGTCTGCCCTTTGAGAGCTATGAAAAAAACTGTATCCGTCTGTCGGAGGGGGATTCGTGTGATTTTTCTTCCATACAGAGAAGACTGTCCGACATGGGATACGAGAATGTGGCGCAGGTGGAGAGAGAGGGAGAATTCTCGGTTCGGGGAGGAATCCTGGATGTCTTTCCTCTGACGGATCAGAACCCGTGCCGCATTGAGTTCTGGGGAGATGAAGTCGATACGATCCGTGGCATTGATGTAGAGAGCCAGCGCTCGGTGGAAAATCTTACAGAGATAGAAATTTATCCGGCAACCGAGGTATTTATGACGGAGGAGATGGCGCTTGCCGGATGGCACAAAATCCGCGAGGAGATGGAGCGCGTAACCAGAGAGCAAAAACAACAGGGCAAAAAGCAGGAGGCCGCAAGACTCAGAGAGAATATCGAGACGTTTCATGATACGTTTGAGGCCTGTCATGGAATGGTCAATCTGGAGAGTTTTCTGACGTATTTTACAAGAGAAACCGTCTCTTTTTTTGATTATCTGAAAAACAGGAAAGCGATCGTTTTTCTGGATGAGCCGAACCGCTGTGTGGAAAAAGCGCAGGCAGTCGAATTCGAGTTTCGCGAGAGTATGTCCGGGCGTCTGGAAAAAGGCTATATTCTGCCGGGACAGATGGAGGTTCTGTACTCGGTACCGCAGATTCTGGCAAAGCTGCAGAGCTATCCGCTGGTTCTTATGTCCACACTGGATGCTCCGGTCAAAGATTTTTCCATTGACCGGAAATTCTATTTTCAGGTGCAGGCTGCCCCTTCCTATCACAATAATTTTTCCATGCTGGCAAAGGATATCGCGAGGTTCAAAAAACAAAAATACCGAATCCTTCTTCTCTCAGCATCTGAGACGAGGGGGAAACGGCTGTGTCAGGATCTCATGGATTTTGATCTCACCGCATTTTACGATGCCGGGATGGAGCGGGTGCTCAAACCAGGGGAAGTGATGGTTAGTAAGGGAAGTGTCAGGCGCGGATTCGAGTATCCCACACTGCGCTTTGTCGTGGTGACAGAGAGCGATATCTTCGGCTCGCGGGCAAAAAAGAAAAAGAGAAAAGTAAAGCGTTATGAGGGAGCTTCGATTCGCAGCTTTTTGGACTTAAAGATCGGAGATTATGTCGTTCATGAGAATCACGGTTTGGGAATTTATCAGGGAATTGAAAAAATCGAGAGGGATCATGTCATCAAAGATTACCTGAAAGTGTCCTATGCCGCAGGGAGCAATCTGTATGTGCCGGCAACTTCTCTGGAGGTTCTTCAAAAATATGCGGGAAGTGATGCCAAAGTTCCCAAACTCAACCGACTCAATTCTCCCGAGTGGAAGAAGACAAAAAATCGTGTTCGCAGTGCTGTTCAGGAGATTGCGGGAGAGCTGGTCGAACTGTATGCCAAAAGGCAGGCAAAAAAAGGGCATACGTTTGAAAAAGACACCGTCTGGCAGCGGGAATTTGAGGAATTGTTTCCATTTGAAGAGACGCAGGATCAGTTAAAAGCCATCGAGGCAACCAAAAGCGACATGGAGAGCAGCAAGATCATGGATCGTCTGATCTGCGGAGATGTCGGATATGGAAAGACAGAGATTGCGATTCGCGCGGCATTTAAGGCAGTGATGGATGGATGCCAGGTGGCATTTTTAGTTCCGACCACGATTCTTGCCGTTCAGCACTATAACACCTTCTCACAGAGAATGAAGGATTATGGAATCAACGTAGAACTGTTGTGTCGGCTTCGCACACCTTCGGAACAGAAAAAGACCATGGAAGGGCTTCGAAAGGGAAGCGTGGACATTGCCATCGGTACCCACCGGCTTCTCAGCAAAGATATTTCCTATAAAAATCTGGGGCTTTTGATCGTGGATGAGGAACAGCGCTTTGGCGTAAAGCACAAAGAGACACTCAAGACGCTAAAAAATGACATCGATGTTCTCACACTGACGGCCACACCGATTCCAAGAACCCTTCATATGAGTCTGGTTGGCATCCGGGATATGAGTGTGCTGGAGGAACCTCCGGTTGACCGCATGCCGATTCAGACATTTGTCATGGAAAAAAATGATGAGATCGTCCGGGAGGCCATCATGCGTGAGATTGGCCGGGGCGGTCAGGTGTACTATGTATATAACCGGGTTGGCAACATGGATATTGTTGCCGGACAGATTGCCCGACTCGTGCCGGAGGCCGTGGTCGGCTATGCGCATGGTCAGATGAAGGAGAGAGAACTTGAGGATACGATGTTCCGGTTTGTGCAGGGAGAGATCGATGTCCTTGTGGCAACCACGATCGTAGAGACAGGGCTGGACATTCCCAATGTGAATACGATCCTGGTAGAAGATGCCGATCGTCTGGGACTCTCCCAGCTGTATCAATTGAGGGGACGGGTCGGACGGAGCAACCGGACGGCATATGCCTTTCTCATGTATAAACGGGATAAAATGTTAAAAGAAGTCGCAGAAAAGCGCCTCGCGGCAATTCGCGAATTTACAGAGCTCGGTTCCGGATTTAAAATTTCCATGAGAGATTTAGAGATCCGCGGTGCCGGAAATCTGCTGGGCGCCAGACAGCACGGACACATGGAAGCGGTGGGATATGATCTGTACTGCAAGATGCTCAACGAGGCGATCAAAAAGCAAAAGGGCGAGACCGTGCAGACAGAAGAATTTGATACAAGTATCGAGATAAAGGTTGACGCATTTATTCCAGTCAGTTATATTAAAAATGAACTGCAAAAACTCGATGTCTATAAGCGGATTGCAGAGATTGAGACAACCGCGGAAAAGGAGGATATGACCGATGAGCTGGTGGACCGCTTTGGAGAACCACCTGCTGCTGTCATGAATCTTCTTTCGATTGCGCTGCTCAAGGCGAAGGCACACAGAGCTTATATAACCGAGATTTCAGGCAGACAGGACGAGATTCGAATTGGGATGTATCCCGAGGCGCCGATTGATCCATCGGGGATTCCGCCTCTGATCGAGAGGGAGGCGCGGCGGCTTCGGTTCGTGCCGGGAGAAAAGCCGTATTTTGTATATGCAGCTGTGGGGAATTCAGACAATGCGGGAGATCCTCTCTCGCTCGCAAGTGATCTGGTAGACAAAATTCTTTTCTTGTTTCCGGATTCAAAAAGCACGGATACGGTATCAAAATAAATGGGAAAGATGAGGAACGAAAAATGATGAGAAGACAGATAAAGAAATGTCTGGCGACAGTTTTATGCCTTGGTGTGGCCATTTCTGTTTCCGCTTGTGGAAAGACAGGGCAGCAGCCGGAATCGACCGTTCATAAGGAGAGAGCGGCATCCGTGGACAACGGCTCTCTGTCCGCAGATTCCGGTGTGGTGTCCGTGGGCAGGACCATCGTGACATACAAGGAGTACAAAGTCTATGATTATCTCATGAAGAGTCAGTATGAGGATGTTCTGGACACGGATGTCTGGACCTATACCCCACCGGAAGAACAGGAGAGTATTGGACAGGAGGCGATTGAAGATGTCGTCCGCCTGATAATACAGATCAAAGTGATTGGAAAGGCAGCGGCCTCGCAGGGGATCGAGCTCGCAGCCGATGAAAAAGAAGAGGCCGATCACAACGCGCAGGAGTGCTTTGCATCCCTGCCACAGGAGAAGATGGAGCAGGACGGTATCACACAGAATCTGCTCTCTCAGATTTTTGAAGAACATAAACTCGCAGAAAAGATGTACAACGTAGTGACCGGACAAGTCGATGTCAATCTGACCCAGGAGCAGTCGAATGCGGCCAGAGTCCAGCTGATCTTTCGGGCGGCAAACGGGCAGAACAAAGAAGAGGTAAGACAGCAGATGCAGGCATTGGCGGAACAGGCCAAAAGTTTAAAAGGAAATTTTTACAAATTTGCCAGAGAGAACACACAGTCCGATGAGGTGGAGTGTCTGGTGGGGCAGTTAGATGAGAGGAGCAATCTGGTCAACACGGTTCTTGGGATGCAGCAATACGAAATGTCCGGTGTGATCGAAGAGAGCGATGGCTTTTATATCGCCTACTGTGTCGAACCGACGAATAGCTCGATCATTGAAGAATATAAGAATCAGGCAGTCGAAGAAAAACAGGTCAAGGCATTTCAGGATGCCTACGCAGAGTGGTCAAAGGGCTACAGTGTGAGAGTCAGCCGGTCGCTGCTGGCGAACGAATAAGCCATAGGGAGGCAGAGGACAGATGAGAAGAAGTGGAATCTTAATGCCTGTCGCCAGCCTTCCATCCAAGTATGGAATTGGCTGTTTTGACGACAGTGCCTATCGATTTATTGATCAATTGGAAAAAGCGGGACAGACCTATTGGCAGATCCTTCCGATGGGACCGACCGGATATGGGGATTCTCCGTATCAATCCTTTTCGACATTTGCCGGAAATCCTTATTTTATCTCTGTAGGGGAACTGGTAAAAAAAGGATATCTCACAGAGAGAGACTGCGAGGATGCCGCTGAGGGGATGAGAGAAGATCGTGTTCAGTACGGAGTTCTCTATGAGAAGAGATTTGCACTCCTAAAAAAAGCATTTGTAAAGAGCGCCATCGAGACGAATCCGGATTATATTGCCTTTGTGCAGGAAAATGCGGACTGGCTTACGGATTATGCCCTTTTTATGGCAATCAAGGACAGTCAGGGAGGCAAAAGTTATCTCGAGTGGGAGGACGATCTTCGCCTTCGCAGACCGGAGGCGCTTGTCTCTTATAAGAATAAATGGCTGGACGAAGTCAATTTTTATCAATTTTTACAATATGAGTTTTCCCGTCAGTGGTCGGCACTCAAAACATACGCCAACGAGAGAGGAATCCGGATCATCGGAGACATACCAATTTATGTGGCGATGGACAGTGCAGACACATGGGCGCATCCGGAACTGTTCCAGTTGGATTCGGATGGAAAGCCAATTGGGGTAGCAGGATGTCCTCCGGATGCCTTCTCCACGACAGGACAGCTCTGGGGCAACCCTCTCTACCGCTGGAAATTCCACAAAGAGAGCGGATTTTCATGGTGGATTCAACGGATTCGCAAGTGTTTTGAGTGGTATGATATGGTGCGCATTGACCATTTTCGTGGGTTTGATGAGTACTATGCCATTCCCTATGGGGATAAGACGGCAGAGCACGGAAAATGGGAACCGGGTCCGGGGATGGAACTGTTTTTGGCACTGAAGAAGGAACTGGGAGAGCTGCCGATCATCGCAGAAGACCTCGGCTTTTTGACGGACTCGGTACGTGAGATGCAAAAAGAGTCCGGATTTCCGGGCATGAAAATTTTGCAATTTGCCTTTGACGCAAGAGAGGACAGCGATTATCTTCCATACCGCTATGAAAAAAACTCCGTTGTCTACACGGGAACCCATGACAATGCCACGACCTATAGCTGGTGGGAGGAAGTGTCGCCACAGGATCAGTCGGTTGCGATGCGATATATGAACCTCTCTCGCTTTTCATCAAAGAAAAAGAGAACGTGGGCGATGATCTGTCTTGCCATGGCGAGTGTTTCGGATCTGTGTATCATACCGATGCAGGACTATCTGACACTGTCCAATCAGGCGCGCATCAACACACCGTCAACACTGGGCGGGAACTGGCAGTGGCGCATGAGGAAGAATGCCTTTTCGGATGCCCTGTGCGAAAAGATAAAACGAATGACAAGATTATATGGAAGAATTCCAAGCGATGAGACTACCGGACAATGAGAGGACGCTGATATTCGTTGGGCAGCTCACATTGATATTTGCGGCACCAGGTCTGCCGGTATAGATCTGAGGCAGACAGATCCTGCAAAAGGAGAGACCGGGCCGGCTCCGACAGAGAGGAGACATCACCGGCAAGGCGGGATAAGATCTTACAAGTTGAATGTGATACGAGAGAGAGGGGCATTTTAGAAGAGTGCTCCTTTTTCATGCCCAAAAGACGAAGATAGGGCATTGTCATCCCGGACTGGCGTATGCCGAGCAGACATTGGATCAGGCTGCGACGAATCCGGCTGTCCGTAAAAGCGCGCGTGCCACATGCTTCAACGAGAGCCGACGGTGTTGTGTACTCCGGCAAAAGCCGATGCACCCGGTCCGCCAGATCCTTTGAAAAATCTTTGTATTCGCAGAGATTCTCCGAAAAGAGAAGAGCATAGCCAAGAGCCGCGCAAAAATCATCCAGACAAAGATGAGGGACATCGTTCTCGATCATCTGTTTTCTAAGTGCGCTTGAAGATGGAAAATCGTTTGAGACACAAGAGCCTGTGTCGTGGTAGTCCATACCCTGCCTGCGGATGGTGTGGGGAACGATGGGCGAGCGCTGTTTTTTTAGCGCAAGGCAGTATTCCAGACCGAGGATATTGTTTGGCTGATGGAGGATCCTCTGACATTCTTCCCGGTCCGGGACTTGGCGGCCCGCCAGCGGAGTCCGGCTGTCCGAATACAGGCAATCGGTGATGGCAAGAGCTCTTGCCCCCGCAAAAGAAAGTCCGGAGCGCAGATGCCGGTTCAGGGAAGTACAAAAAGCTTCCGGCTCGTCCCAAAGGAGATCAGCAACCGCATCCAGCAGCGGGAGATCATCACACTCGCTGCCAAAACAAAGATCCGTCACAAAACCCAGAGAGTTCAGAGCCATCACGCCTCCCGCTGCGAAGTCTCCCGCACTGGAGACACAAAAGCGGACCGGGAGTTCAAAGACAAGATCGGCACCGCCCTCTAAAGCCTGCCTGGTGCGGGTGTACTTATCCAGGATGGCTGGTTCACCCCGCTGGACAAAGTCACCGCTCATAACGACCACGGCATAGGAGGCCCCACACTGTTCTTTTGCCTGGCGCAGCAAATAGGCGTGCCCGTCATGGAAAGGATTCAATTCTGCAATGACACCGACCACTCTCATGGATGCTTCCTCCTTCTTCTATAGTGATTATACAAAAAAAGAGGGGATACCGCAATCAAAACATGAGGGCGGGAAGGATGGAAAGTGTTTGACAAACGAGGGACTAAGAAGTAAGATATAAGACAGATGTGTGAGTACAAATGTAAGAAAGAAGGAATGAAAACATGGAAAAGCAGAACATTGACTGGTCGAATATCGGCTTTGGCTATATTCCTACCACAGAGAGATACGTATCAAATTACAAAGATGGCAAGTGGGATGATGGAGTCATGACCAAGGATGCCACCATTACCATGAGCGAGTGTGCCGGTGTGCTTCAGTACTCTCAGTCTTGTTTTGAGGGATTGAAAGCTTACACGACAGAGGCCGGAAAGATTGTGACATTTCGTCCGGATCTGAATGCGGAGCGCATGGCAGACACAGCGAAGCGTCTGGAGATGCCTGTATTTGAAAAGGAGCGTTTCATTGAGGCAGTAGAGAAAGTCGTCCGGGCAAATGCGGACTACGTGCCGCCATACGGTTCCGGTGCAACTCTTTACATCCGTCCATTCATGTTTGCCTCCGGTCCGGTGATCGGTGTTAAGCCTTCGGATGAATATCAATTTCGCGTGTTCTGTACTCCGGTAGGACCATATTTTAAGGGCGGGGCAAAGCCGATTACGATTCGTGTTTCAGATTTTGACCGCGCGGCTCCACATGGAACCGGACACATCAAGGCGGGACTCAACTATGCGATGAGCCTGCATGCGATTGTGGATGCGCACAATCAGGGATTTGATGAGAATATGTATCTGGATGCGGCAACGCGTACCAAGGTAGAGGAGACCGGTGGTGCGAACTTCCTGTTTGTGACCAAGGACAACAAAGTTGTCACACCGAAGTCACCGAGCATTCTCCCTTCGATTACAAGA
Source organism: uncultured Eubacteriales bacterium (assembly GCA_900319095.1). Classification (GTDB taxonomy): domain Bacteria; phylum Bacillota; class Clostridia; order Lachnospirales; family Lachnospiraceae; genus Eubacterium_F. The sequence goes on from ONNE01000077.1 coordinate 11,572, forward strand.
CGGTCTCTGATGGTAGTCGCTGAGAAGTATCTGGGACTTGAAGTAGAGCACCGTGAAGTATTTTTTGACGAAGTAAAAGATTTTGCAGAGTGTGGTCTTTGCGGTACGGCAGCCGTGATCTCACCGGTCGGCAAGATTGTTGACCACGGCAAGGAGATCTGTCTGCCGAGTGGCATGGATGAGATGGGACCGGTTACGAAGAAGCTCTATGATACATTGACCGGAATTCAGATGGGCCACATTGAGGCTCCGGAAGGCTGGATTCACGAGATTCAGTAGTGAGGTATCAGGGTGCGATATTATATTTCCGACCTGCATTTTTATCATGAGAGTCTTCTGACGAAGATGGACTGCCGCGGATTTGCCGACATTGAGCAGATGCATGAATATATAAAGAATCAGTGGAACAAAAAAGTGCGTCCCCGGGATGATGTGGTCATCCTGGGGGACGTATCCATTGAGCGGGGCAGGAAGACGTCAGAGATTTTGGAGCAGTTAAATGGACGGCTGTATCTGATTCGGGGCAATCACGACCGCTTTCTTTACGACCGCCGGTTTGACGCCTCGCGATTCGGATGGATTAAGGACTATGAGGAATTGAATGACAACAAAAGGAAAGTAGTTCTTAGTCATTATCCGATTTTTTGCTATCATGGGCAATATCGTCGTGACAAAGAGGGAAATCCAAAGACATATATGCTCTACGGACATGTACACGATACACAGGATGAAGTGTTAGTGGACCGGTTTATCCGGGAGACGATGAACCACAGACACAAAAATCCCGGACAGGACAAAGAACTGCCGATTCCCTGTCAGATGATAAATTGTTTTTGTATGTTTTCCGATTACACTCCCCTATCACTGGATGAGTGGATAGAAAATGACCGATTTCGAAGAGACAGAATTCGAAGAGAAGAAGAAAGATAAGAGAGGATTCGATCATGACTGTTTGGAATGTAATTGCGCTTTTAGGTGGACTGGCCATGTTCATATTTGGTATGAACCTTATGAGCGATGGACTGAAGCTGGTAGCAGGTTCGTATCTGAAAAAAGTACTGGAGAAGCTGACACAGAATCGAGTGATTGCCATGGCCGTAGGTGCCGGGCTCACGGTACTCATCCAGAGTTCCAATGCGATGTGTGTGATGGTAGTGGGTTTTGTCAATGCGGGGCTGATGGAATTGGAGCGCTCCGTCGGTATCCTGATGGGAGCAAAGATCGGAACGACCATCACCGGACAGTTGATTGCTTTTAACATCTCACAGATAGCCCCTCTGATTGCGTTTGCCGGTGTCATTGTAACCATGTTTGCCAAGAAACAGAAGGCGAAAAATGTGGGGCAGATCATCGCCAGCCTGGGAGTGCTCTTCATCGGACTTGGGACGATGAGCGAGGCGATGAAGCCGCTGGCGAATGAGGAGTGGTTCCAGTCGATCCTGAGACAGTTCTCCAACCCGATCCTCGGAGTGATCGTGGGACTGATATTTACCGTTGTGATTCAGAGTGCCTCCGCTTCCGTCGGAGTTCTCCAGATGATGGCGATGAGCGGAGTGATGGGATTTCATCAGGCGTTCTACATCATGCTCGGCATGAACATCGGTGCGAGTGTGGCACCGGCACTTGCCTCCATCGGTGGGCGAAAGGATGCCAAGCGCGTGGCGATGATCGTTATCTTGTTTGAGAGCATCGGTATGATCTTATTCCTGATTGTGACACAGATCTTTCCGGTCACGTTGGATTGGATTGCCGGGACGGCACCGACCAATCCGAGTCGGCAGATCGCCAATGCGAACACGATTTTTGAGTGTCTGACAGTGCTGATTCTCCTTCCATTTGCCAAGCCGTTAGTGAGGATGGCGAGCTGGCTGATTCCCGGATCGGATCAAAAGGATGTGATGTCGCTGCACTACATTGACGAATCCGGATATCAGTCCGGTACCGTGCTGATCGGTCAGATCGACCAGGAGGTAAGGCGTATGTGCGATCTGGTCCGCATAAACATTCTGGCATGTACACAGGTATATAATGGAAAGATGGAGATCACCGAAGAACAATTTGCGGACAATGAGGCAGCGGTGGATATGCTGAACAAAGAGATCACAGCGGCCCTCATACACACCAGTGAGCTGGATATCACACCGAGAGAAGCCAGGCACGTGAGTAACCTGTATCACATTGTCACGGATCTTGAGCGTATCGGGGATCACGCAGAGAATATCCTGGGATATTCCGTGCAGATGAAAGAGAACAAGCAGAAATTCTCCGGCAAGGCTTTAAAGGAGATGGAAGAATTATCCGATGTCGTCTATCGGATCTATGATACCGCGTGCGACCATTTTGAGGAGCCGAACCGGGAGAAGTTCGCCATTGTCTATGAACTGGAAGAAAAAATCGACCACATGGTCGAGCGTCTCCGCAACAACAACATCAAGCGTCTGAGCAAGGGAAAATGTGAGGCGACACAGGGACTATACTTCAATGAGATTCTGGTGGATCTGGAGCGAGTCGGTGACCACTGCCAGAACATCGCAAAGCTCGTAAAACGGTATCCGGTTCGAAAAGTAAAAGAAATATAAATTTTATGATTATTTGATAAAGTGCACAAAGAGGACACGAAAAATGTGCCCTTTTTGTTAAAATTTACTATTGAAATATAGAGATTTGGATTGTATAATGAGAGTTGTCGTTATTGAACACTATAAAATGTAAAGGAGGAAAAGCAAATATGAAAAAATTTGCAGCAAAACTCATGACTGGCGTTTTGGCATCCGCAATGATTTTCGGTACAGCAGTTGCTGTTCAGTCTCAGGATGCATCCGCTAAGACAAAAGTCAAAGTTAAGAAAGTCACTGTAACATCGGCTGCCGGCAAGACAGCATATGTGGCTAAGGGAAAGAAAATATCTCTTACAACAACAGTGAAGGTTACACCAAACAAGAAGGCAAACAAGAAAGTTACTTATAAGTCCAACAAAAAGAAAATCGCAACGGTAACTTCCAAGGGTGTCGTAAAGGGAGTAAAAGCAGGAACTGCTAAGATCACCGTTACTTCCAAAAAGAACAAAAAGAAAAAAGCAACCATCAAGGTTGTCGTAAAGAAAAAAGCAATCACTAAGGTTAAGTTGAATGCAACAAAAGCTACTTTGACCGTTGGTTCAAAGAAGACTTTGAAGGCAACTGCTACACCGAAGAAGAACACTTGCACAAAGGTTTCCTGGAAATCTTCCAAGAAGACAGTAGCAACCGTATCTTCCAAGGGTGTTGTAACAGCTAAGAAAGCCGGTTCTGCAACCATCACAGCAACTGCTGTAGACGGAAGCAAGAAAAAAGCAACCTGTAAAGTAACCGTTAAGGCTGCTAAGACAAATCTTAAGAGCGCAGCAGTACAGAACGCTCGTACCATTACATTTGCACTTGACAAGGCTACCGCACTGGACAACAGCAAGGTTGAGCTCAAGTCTAAGCAATATGCAGATGGAACATACCAGAAGGCACTTAAGGTTGAGAGTGTTACTACTTCCGATAAAGTGAACTATACCGTTGTACTTGACAGCGACAGCGCACTTGCACTGTATGACTACGTACAGGTATCCGTACCATCCCTGAGTGGTACAAAGACCGCTGAGGCACAGTACAAAGAGGATGTTGCAGCATTCGTCTCTGAGGAGGCTTCCACATGGATGGTAGATGAGTACGGTACAGATTCTTTCTCGTTCGGAGCAGATGGATATTCTTCTTATGCCATTGATACACTGCCGGCTGGTCTGACTTCTGAGGAGAAGGGTGGCAGCCTGTATGTCAAGGGTACGCCACAGCAGGCAGGTCTGACAACAGCGAAGCTGACTGCGACAAGTGAGCGCGGAGATACATTGACAAAGACCGTTTACTTTGTTGTAGGTTCTGAGACTCAGATCGTAGGTGTTGGTCTTCCGGTGTACACACTTGAGGCACTGACCGATACAACAAAGAATGTCACAGGTAGATTCGTATTTGCCGGTGGTAGCGAGTCCTACAGCTATACAGTCGAAGATGATGGCAAGATCGGTGCTGAATTTGTTGAATTTGATGACGAAAGAGTTTTAGTAGCTACCGCAAAGACAGCAGGAACTTATACCATCAAGGTTAAGGCAACGGATAATAAAGATTCTAAGCTGACAGCAACCGCAGATATTCCGGTAAATGTTGCAAAAGCAGTTACCATCTCCGGTGCGATCAAGGATGCGACCGGTGCATACTTTAAGACAAATTGGGGAGATTTTAGTGTATCTCTGATAAACAAGAACCGAGCAGACCGCTACACACCATATGCTTCCAATATTGACTTGACAGACGGATTGGATGATGAGACAGAGGCATATACAAATGCATGCAAGGCTAAGCGTCTTGGCGCTTACAAAGTGCGTGTGGCAGCCGGAACATACGATGTATGTGCTGGTTATAACGATTATACTTCCAGAGACTACAATAAGGCTGAGGTAGATCTGTATAAGCAGTCCTTTACCGCAGACAATTCAAGCTTTGACATCACTCTTCCGCTCTACAAGGTGACATTGGCCGGTGATGCAATCAAGGGTATTAATCCGGGATTCTATAACTGGTCGATTGATAAGGGTGAGAAGATCACTACTTATGCTGATATCAATGATAAGGGTGAGTATGAGGGTAACTACAATAGGATTGCTTATCTGAAAGCAGGTTCTTACACATTGACAGGTAAAGGAACTGTATCTCCTGAAAGTTCTCCTGCTTGGGATAATGACAGAACCGACTGGTTCAACGGATATACAGCAAACAAAGTTAGTACCGAAACAAAATCCTATATGCAGGCAACGGTAAATGTTGCTATCAGCAATGCGAACGTATCGGTTGCTGTTCCTGAGGGATCGAAGTATAAGAACGATGAGACAACGACATACGTTAATGACACCGAATCTTATGTAGGTGTTAAGAATAAGGCGGCATTGACCCCGGCAGTACTGGATCAGGCGACAACCATTGATTACAGTGAGGAGTATTGCTACACCTTCACACCGAAAACAGCAGGAAAATATACTCTGACAACCACTAATGACCTTTCCATCTTTGATGCAACGGGAAAAAAGGTTGAGGATACAGAGGGTGTATACACTTTGGCAGCCGGTACCACTTACTATATCGCAAGAGGCGAAAAAGTAGACAGTGATACTGACAATGATACATTCACGATTTCAGCTGTTATTACAGGATAATGTGGATGTTTTATGAAAAATGACCTCAGCTTGATTGAGTGATTTTCCATGACCGGATACCGGGAAGATGATTCCCGATATCCGGTCATATTTTTTTGTCTCCTCTCATAGATTGTATAAACAATCATCCCGGAGGAGCCGTTGAAAAAATATCAGGCAGACCGAACGTCAATCGAGGAGAGGGCAGTGGCAGTGGCGCAGTACATCATTGAACACAATGCGACTGTCCGCCAGACAGCGGGGAAGTTCGGTGTATCAAAAAGCACCATACATAAGGATGTGACAGAGAGATTGCTGCGTTTTAACCCTTCGCTTGCCGCACAGGCGCGAAAGGTACTGGATGTGAATAAATCGGAGCGTCATATTCGCGGCGGTATGGCGACAAAAGACAAATATCTGAGAGAAAAACAACTTTTTAGTTAGGATAAAAAGAGTGATAGAACCGATCCGGCAGTCATTTGGTTTTGATACTGAATGGCTGTTCTTGTTTTTTGTAAAAGTTCACTAATTTTTTATCGAAAAACTTGTCATTTTAGGTCAATATGCTATAATGATAATATATATCAAAAACTCGGCAAAGGAGGAATATAGATTGGGACATTCAACCTTTATAGGGGGGACGCATCCATATGAGGGAAAAGAACTCAGTATGGACAGTCCGATCCGGGTGATGATGCCAAAAGAGGAATTGGTCTTTCCTATGAGTCAGCACATCGGAGCCCCGGCAACGCCAGTAGTGGCAGTTGGAGATACTGTGAAGATGGGACAGCTGATCGGTGAGGCGAGTGGCTTTATATCCGCCAATATCGTCAGTTCTGTCTCGGGAACCGTCAAAAAGATTGAGCCTAGGCTTCTCTCATCCGGAGCAAAGGCGACCTGTGTCGTCATTGAGAATGATGGAGAGTACACACCGGTGGACGGACTTGGTGAAACGAGGGATTATACCAAGCTGTCGAAGGAAGAGATTCGGGCGATTATCAAAGATGCCGGTATCGTTGGTATGGGAGGAGCGGGATTTCCGACCAACGTTAAAGTGACACCGAAAAATGAAGATGAGATTGATTATGTGATCATCAATGGAGCAGAATGTGAGCCGTACCTGACATCGGACTATCGGTTGATGCTTGAGAGAGCGGAGGATCTGGTTACGGGACTGAAAGTGGTCGTATCCCTGTTTGATAAGGCAAAGGGAGTGATTGCCATTGAGGACAACAAGCCGAAGGCGATTGCGAAGCTGCAATATCTGACGCAGGAGGAACCGAATCTGGAAGTCAAAGTGCTCAAGACGAAGTATCCGCAGGGAGCAGAGAGACAGATCATCTACGTCACGACAGGCAGACGGATTTATTCGAAGATGCTTCCGGCAGATGCCGGCTGTATTGTGGATAATGTGCAGACGGTTCTCGCGATTCACGATGCGGTCTGCAAGTGCACTCCGAGTATGAGTCGCGTAGTGACGCTCACAGGGGATGCGATGGCTGAGCCTCAGAACTACGAGGTGAAATTTGGCATGAGCCATTCCGAGCTTCTAAAAGAGGCGGGCGGATTAAAGTGTGAGGCGAAAAAGCTGATCTCCGGTGGTCCGATGATGGGGATGGCGATGTATGATCTGGATACACCGGTGACGAAGACGAGCTCCTCGATTCTGGCGATGAGTGAGGATGAAGTTGAGCGCTCAGAACCGACCAACTGTATCCGGTGTGGCCGATGCGCGACGGTCTGCCCGAGCCATCTGGTGCCGCAGATGATGGCACAGGCGGTGGAGCGGGATGATATGGAAGCATTCCAGGGACTGAACGGTATGGAGTGTTATGAGTGTGGAACCTGCACCTACGTATGCCCGGCAAAAAGACGATTGACACAATTATTTAAACAGGCTCGTCGTGAAGTGATGGACGCAGCGAGGAAGAAATGATTCCGATAGGAGGGTAAGTAAATGGAAGAAAAATTTTTGAACGTATCTTCATCTCCTCATGTGCGGGACAATTCTTCGACTATGTCCATCATGAGAGATGTCGTGATTGCACTGATTCCTGCGACGCTGGTGGGAATCTATAACTTCGGGGTGAGGGCACTTTTAGTTATTCTCACCACGTGCGTGACTTGTGTATTGGCAGAATATATCTGGCAAAAATGTATGAAACAGCCGATTACGACAGGGGATTTCAGTGCTCTGCTGACAGGACTATTGCTGGCATTGAATCTGCCGGCGACACTGCCGCTTTGGATGTGCGTGATCGGTGGTGTATTTGCCATTATCATAGCGAAGCAGATGTTTGGCGGTCTGGGACAGAACTTTATGAATCCGGCACTGGCCGGCCGCTGCTTTTTGATGCTGTCATTCAGCGGTTCGATGACATCCTTTGTCATACAAAAAGGAAACCAGATCTGGGGTGGCATACAGGCGGTCGATGGAATCTCCGGTGCGACACCGCTGATGCAGGTTAAGGAAGTTGCAGGGGGAACGGCCTCGGGTCTTCCGGATCTCTTTTCGATGTTTCTTGGAACGACAGGGGGAACCATTGGTGAGACATCCGTGGCAGCGATACTCATCGGTGCTATTTATCTGTTGATCCGCAAAGTGATTGATTGGAAGATTCCGGTTGTGTACATAGTGACATTTGCCGTATTTAATCTGATTTATGCGGCCGCTGCCTGTGATGGCAATCTGAATTTCTATCCGATTGTCTATGAGTTGTGCGGTGGCGGATTGATGCTGGGTGCCTTTTTCATGGCGACAGACTACGTGACCAGCCCGATTACACCAAAGGGAAAAATTGTATTTGGTATTCTTCTCGGACTTCTCACCGGCTTGTTCCGATTCTGTGGCGAGTCCGCAGAGGGTGTTTCGTTTGCCATTATCATCGGCAATCTGTGTGTTCCATTGATTGAACGTTTTACCGTTCCGAAAGCATTTGGAAAGGAGGGCAAGGCGAATGAAGGAAACGAAAAGTAGTATGATCAAGGACGCTGTGATTCTCTGCCTGATTACGCTTGTGCTGGGAGCTGTTTTGGCGGGCGTATATGCAGTGACAAAGGGACCGATTGATGCCGCACAGGCCAAGGCGAACAATGAGGCGTGTTCAGCGGTTGTCTCCAATGGGGACTCTGTGAAGGATTCCGATGAGGAACTGGTAAAAAAAGCAGTCGAATTTCTCGGCAGCCATGACTTGTCGGGGACAGAGGTAAAAGAGGGAGACACCCTTTCAAATTATATTGAGATATCAGAAGTGCATCCGACCGAGCAGGGCGGATCGGTCTATCTGGCAGATGCCACCAAGGGATATGGGGGCAAGATCAGTTTTGCGCTGGGCGTGGACGAGACAGGCGCGATTACCGGCATCGCGATCACCTCGCAGAGTGAGACGGCCGGACTGGGAGCGAACTGTGAGAATGAGTCCTGGCAGGCCGGTTTTACCGGCAAGGTGCTGCCGGACAATCGTTCGGATGAGATGTACAGCAAAAACGGAGAGAGCGAATCGCAGATTCAGGCACTGTCAGGAGCGACAGTGACATCCAGGGCGATTACGAGAGCGGTAAAGGCAATTCTTTTCTACAACGAGACGGTAAAGGAGGGGTAAGGGATGAATAAATATACAGAGCGACTACACAATGGAATCATAAAAGAAAACCCAACGTTTGTCATGATGCTCGGTATGTGCCCGACTCTGGCAGTTACCTCGTCCGCGATCAATGGACTCGGCATGGGGCTCTCGACAACCGTTGTATTGATTTTATCAAATATGTTAATTTCGGCACTGCGAAAGATAATTCCGGACAAAGTGAGAATTCCGGCATTTATCGTAGTGGTAGCCTCGTTTGTGACAATTGTTCAATTGTTATTACAGGCATACATCCCGTTCTTATACAGTGCGCTGGGTGTTTACATCCCGCTGATCGTGGTAAACTGTATTATTCTTGGCCGTGCAGAGGCATATGCATCGAAAAATGGGGTGATTGCATCGGCATTTGACGGCATTGGTATGGGACTTGGCTTTACGCTCGGTCTGACGTTGATTGGAATCTGTCGTGAGATTTTGGGAAGTGGTGCAATCTTTGGTTTTCAATTTATTCCGGAGCAATTTCACATCTCCATCTTTGTCATGGCACCGGGAGCATTTTTTGTTCTGGCGGGACTGACGGCTCTGCAGAATCGTCTTCAGATGCCAAGTGCGACCAACAAAGAGGAATCATCCAAGGATGAGAGCATAGAAGAATCGGGAGAAAAGGAGGATGAGACGGTATGACATTGTTTACGATATTATTTACGGCAGCTCTGGTGAATAACTTTGTGTTGAGCCAGTTCCTCGGTATTTGTCCGTTCCTCGGTGTCTCGAAAAAGGTAGAGACAGCGGCCGGCATGGGCGGAGCGGTTATTTTCGTTATCACGATCGCATCGCTGATCACGAGCACTTTATACAATCTGCTTCTGCTCCCGAATGACTTGGAGTATTTGAACACCATTGTATTCATTCTGGTGATTGCAGCACTGGTTCAGTTTGTGGAGATGTTTATGAAAAAATCGATGCCTGCCCTGTACAAGTCGTTGGGCGTATATCTCCCTCTGATCACGACGAACTGTGCGGTGCTGGGCGTGGCACTTCTCAGTGTTCAGAACAACGATTCAATTCTGCAGGCGACGATCCGCGGCATTGGAGCATCGGTTGGCTTTTTCCTCGCGATTGTTCTGATGGCAGGAATCCGTGAGAAGTTAGAGAACAGCAACATACCGGCTGCCATGAAGGGAACACCGATCGTGCTGATCACAGCAGGACTCATGGCGATTGCCTTTTGTGGCTTTGGCGGTGTGAGTTTTTAAGTAAAGGAGGAGAGAGGTATGACAAACATTATTATCATCTCAATCGTACTCCTTGCGGTACTTGGGATTTTGATCGGTCTTTTGCTCGGTGTGGCAGCGAAGGCATTTGCCGTTGAGACCGATGAGCGCGTGATACTGGTCAGAGAGTGTCTGCCGGGAAATAACTGTGGTGGCTGCGGCTATCCGGGATGTGATGGACTGGCAGAGGCAATTGTGTCGGGGGATGCACCGGTGAATGCCTGTCCGGTCGGTGGAGCACCGGTGGCAGGAAAGATCGGGGAAATTCTCGGTGTCGAAGCGGGGGACTCGGTTCGAAAGGTTGCCTTTGTTAAGTGTGCCGGTACCTGCGATCAGGCTTCGAATAAATATCATTACGTGGGAGAACAGGATTGCAGAAGGGCAGTCATGGTACCCGGAAGAGGTGACAAAGCCTGTTCCCATGGTTGTCTGGGACTGGGTTCCTGTGTGGAGGCGTGTGCCTTTGATGCGATTTCCATCGTCGATGGGATTGCCAAAGTGGATAAAGAAAAATGTGTAGCCTGTGGCAAGTGCGTATCAACTTGTCCGAATGGCGTGATCAATCTGATTCCATATGATTCTTCTTATGCAGTGCAGTGCAATTCGAAGGATAAAGGAAAAGAAGTTATGAGTGTCTGCAAGGTTGGTTGTATCGGTTGTAGTCTCTGTGTCAAGCAGTGTGAGTTTGGAGCTGTGACCGTGGAGAACAACATCGCATGGATCGATGGAACCAAATGCACCGGCTGTGGCAAGTGTGCCGAGAAATGTCCGAAGAAGCTCATACATCAGCAGAAAGCAGAG
>ONNE01000080.1 GCA_900319095.1 uncultured Eubacteriales bacterium
CCGCTCTGCCACAGAATTCCTGTTCACGATCGCTGAAGTCATGTCCGATATGGCACTTGGTAAACACCGGGCGATCGAGGCAAATATTGAAATTGAGTGCGCTGCCAAGATGAAGACAGACTTTCTCGCCAACATGAGCCACGAGATCCGCACACCGATGAATGCCGTCATTGGCATGGCAGAGATGGCTCTGAGAGACAATCTGCCTGAGACATCCAAGAGCTATGTCTCACAGATCCGTTCCTCCGGCAGAGCTCTCCTCACGATTATCAACGATATTTTGGACTTCTCAAAAATCGAGTCCGGTAAACTGGATATTACACCGGTTGAATATGAGCCGATGTCACTGTTAAATGACGTGATCAATATTATTATGACACGGGTGTCAGAAAAAGATATTTCCCTTATTTTAGATGTCGACCCGGATCTCCCCTATCTTTTGATGGGTGATAATCTTCGCATCCGCCAGATTCTGATCAATCTTGCGAACAATGCCGTCAAATTTACAAACGAGGGTCGTATCCGCATCACAACGGATATTGAGCCCGTGGATGACGAGACCATCGAGCTGATCGTCTCCATCGAGGACACCGGAATCGGCATCAAAAAGGATAATCTCGACAAGATCTTTGAGTCCTTCCAGCAGGTCGACTCCAAGCGCAACCGCAACGTGGAGGGAACCGGACTCGGTCTTGCCATATCGAAAATGCTCTTAGAACTCATGGGCGGCGGCCTGAACGTGGAAAGTGATTATGGCAAGGGCAGTACGTTCTCGTTCCATCTGCCACAAAAAATTGTGGATCCGACTCCATCAATGATTGTCAGAGAACCGGAAAAATGCGTGGCTCTGTGCGTATTTACAAACCCTTATCTGGTGGATGCCTTTGTCAGCGACACCCAAAAATTGGGGGTTCCGGCCGTGGCGGTCTCCTCTCACAAAAATATGGATAAAGCCTATCAGAATGTACGTGAGAAAACACCGGATCGCACCCTCTTTCTCTTTATGGAGAATGAGCAGCTCACACCTCAGATGGAATATTACATCAAGACACATCCGGATGTTGTAGCTGTTCTTGCCACCGATTTCTTTATGGAAGTCAATCTGAGTCCAAAAAATCTTCTGATTGTAAAAAAACCGCTCTCGACCATGAATATGTCTATGATTTTCAACCGCGAGGATGTGTCCTTTGGCCGATTGAACGAAGCAGATGACGGAACCGATTTTTCCGCGCCGACCGCAAACGTCCTCATCGTAGATGACAATGCCGTAAACCTCACGGTCGCTGAGGGATTGCTCGAACCACTGCAGATGAAAATCACCACTGCCATGAGCGGAAAATCTGCGATTGCCAAAATCAAGGAAAAACGATTTGATCTCGTATTTATGGATCACATGATGCCGGAGATGGATGGAATTGAAACAACCCGTATCATCCGAAAAGAGATTCCAGAATGCAGCAATATGCCGATCATCGCCCTGACGGCCAATGCGGTGAACAGCGCGAGAGATATGTTTGTGAGCGAGGGATTCAATGACTTTGTCGCCAAGCCGATTGAAGTTCGTTTTCTCTTATCCTGTGTCAGAAAATGGCTGCCGGAAAGCAAAATACATAAGCTCACAGAATCGGATAAAGCGAAGGCAAAGACAACTCCTGAGGAGTCAATTGAAATCGGTGATCTAAACGTCGATGAAGCAATCCAGCTCTTAGGCGGACAGAAACTCTTCTATTCCGTCCTAAAAGAATACTATAAAGTGATCGAAAAGAAAGCAGATCTGATCGAACAACTATATGAAACCGAGGATTGGAAAAACTATACCATTGAGGTTCACGCTCTCAAGAGCGCCTCAAGACAGATCGGTGCCACAGCTCTTGCCGACCGCGCGATGGAACTGGAAAAAGCCGGGAACGAATTGAATTTGGATTATATCCATGAGAATACTGCCTGGATCATTGAGAAATACCGCTCCTATCTCCCGGTTCTTGCCCCGCATTTTGAGGAAGAAAAATCCGATCAAAACGAAGAAAAAGAGAGCGCAAACGCCAACCAGATTCTGAAACTGATTGAAGATATGCACTCCGCTTTAGAAGATCTCGATATGGATGAGATGGAAGAGGTATGTACGGCCTTTAGCCAGTATCAATACCCGGAAGAACAACAGCAGTTGCTTGAACGACTGATCCAGGCAAGTGATGAGCTGGATATTGATACTTGTGAGGAAGTCCTGAATGAGTGGGAGAATCTCTTTTAGTTTACCGCCCTCATCTCAATGGAAATCGAATTGTCCCCGGAGCAGACGGTTGCCAGTGAGCCACTGACAAGTGGCATCATTGGTGCCGTGTGCCCGATATCTAAATCCATGTAGATGGGAACCTTTAGCTCCCCCAGAATTCCTGTCACTGCCTCGTACTGATCCAATTGGAACATCGGTTCATCAAAATGCATCGGACGGCCGATCAGAAATGCCTTTGCCGTGCGGAACCATCCCGCTTCTCTCAAATTCCAAAGACTTCTTCGAATTGAAAAAACATTCAGATCACAGGCTTCTAAAAACCAAATCACACCATCTTTTTCATATCGCTCTTCAAATTCTTTTACTCTGTCATACGACGTCCCGACAAGATTTGCCAGACAATCCAGACATCCGCCAAGCAGTCTTCCGCTCACCTTCTCATTTTCTCTGACCCCGAAGGTCTTCATCGCAAACGATTCGGTCACATGATAAGGAGCAAGCGGATGCTCTTCATCCTTTAACGATTCAAGCTCCCACTTATCATAATTGTTCATTGACCATTTTCTTCCCATCAACACAGCGATGGCATCCTCCAAGGCCGGATGCCACGGCTCCATGCCAAACGAGGGCGCACACGGTCCGTAGACAGCCGCTGTATCCATCATCGTTGTCAAAAGAAAGGTAAGGTTTGTATTGTCCGAATACCCCATAAACCATTTCGGCTTTTTTTCTGCCATCCTTTGAAAGTCCAGGAAGGGAACGATCTCACACATCAGTTCTCCGCCCCCACAGGATATCAGACACTCGCTCGTCTCATCTTCCCATGCCCGCATAAATTCCCCGGCACATTTTTCCGGTGTATTGCTGATACC
>ONNE01000110.1 GCA_900319095.1 uncultured Eubacteriales bacterium
GAGAAGAGGGAAAACTGGAAATCGACGGTGCGGCAATCGGCTATTCTTTTGGAATCGGGAAGAATTTTGATGAGACTTATTCCCAGCAGCACAAAAAATTAGCTGTTTTATACAAAAAGCAGACCTATGATCTGCCATATGATGTCTCCTATGAGGAGGATAAACTAAGTGAGATTTTAAAGGAATCTGAGCTGCTCAGCGGCAGTGAGGACTACTCGATCAAAAAGCCGAAGTCGGCCTATGTCGATTTTTCCGAGGAAGATAAAAAATTCATATGTGTACCGGAATATCCGGGGACAAAGCTGAAGAAAAAGGCATTTGAGACAGCAGTAAAGGAGGCTCTTTCACAGGCGCTTGCACAAATTGACCTGAGTGATGACAGCGCTTATCCGGATGTATATGAGAGTCCCAAGATCACATCGGATGATGAGGAATTGAACAGAGAGGCAGATGCCTACAATCAGACAGCCCTTCGCTATATTTCATGGAATATGGGAGAGGGAGTCACCGAAAAGATTACGCCAAAGACAATCGCTAAATGGATTTCTTATCAGGATGGAGAGATTCAATATGATGAAAATGCCGTAGCAGACTGGGTGGAGGCATTTTGTCTGAAATACAAAACCGTAGGGAAGAATCGCTTGGTCAAAGTGCACACCGGAAAAAGGGTGGAAATCAAGGGCGGTGATTACGGTTGGCAGATGGATTATCAAAAGACGCTCGAGCAGGCCAAGGCGGGGCTTAAACAGGAGCTGGAAGAAGATGCCATAAAAAACTATATGGAGGATCCGAGCTCAGAAAATAAAAAGAAGATAACGATCAAGAAAAAAGTTACGTATCTGAACACTGCATTTCAAAAGGATTATGAAAATTTCGCGGTGGACTGGGATACAGAGAATTATACAGAGGTCTCGATTAAGGATCAGATGGTATACGTGTTCCGAAAAGGAAAAGTTGCGTTTAAGTGTAAATGTATTACCGGACGACCGGTGGAGGGCAGGGCGACACCAAAAGGAGCATACTTTATCAAAGAGCATCGGGAAGCCTATACACTGACAGGGGCAGATTATAAGACACCGGTTGTAAACTGGGTGCGTATCACGTGGACCGGGACCGGATTTCATCCCGCCACCTGGCAGCCTTGGTCGAGATGGACAAAAGATCTCTATAAAACACGGGGGTCTCACGGCTGCGTCAATCTTTCACCGGATGATGCGGCAAAAATCTATGAGCTTACCAGTTATCGTGAGGCGGTGTTTATCTATTAAGAGTAGGGGAGAACGCAGGTGGTTCATTCTTAGCAATTTATTATAATAAACAGGAGGTATAGGAATGATGAGACGACTAGGAGGGTCACGTATTTCATATGTCCTATGGATGGGCATGCTGCTTGCCTTTGTATTAGTGGCAGGGATAGGAAAGAACGTGGTCGTACAGGCAGCAGAAACAGACAAGGAAGAGACGTTGAGCGACTCTTCAAATGCAAGTGGAATTGAGGTTACGACGAAGTCGGATAAGCGCCAATACCACGAGGGAGATACGGCTACCATAACCGTATCGGTTAAGAATACGAATGAATATCCGATGACCAATGTAAAAGTGGAGTATAAACTTCCACAGGGATATTCCGTGGCTTCCGGTCAATTGAGCCAGACAGTGGATTCGCTTGCGGCTGGGGAGACAAAAGATTTTGAAGTGTCTGCGATTGTCGCAGAAGATTCCAGAGGAGAAGTTGTTACATCCAGTTATATTACGGTATGGACCATTTTGCTTGCCGTTGTTGTTCTGGCAGCGATTGTTGTTCTGGTTCTGTTTTTGATGAAAAAGAAATCCGTAAAGAAAGCGACAAAGACCGGTGCTTCCATGTTTTTGATCATCGGAATGCTGAGTGCTTTGATCTCAGGGGCGGCAGTGCCAAAACAGGAAGTAAAGGCGCTTGTAAAGAGCGATGATTTTCTTCCTCGTGTCTCGGTACACGATCCGTCGGTGGTCAAAGATCCTAAGAGCGGTATGTACTACATCTTTGGTTCACACCGCGCCTTTGCAAAGTCCGAAGATCTGCTCCACTGGGAGAGATTTCAAAATAACGTGTGTACCGATTATGAGAAATTATTTGCTGAGCCGTGGGCGTATGCGAAAGCGGCAACACCGAAGGGAAATCTGAGTGGTTTTATGTGGGCGCCGGATGTCATCTGGAACGATACCATGAAGAAGTGGTGTATGTACATGAGTATTGATGGTGACAATTGGTGTTCTTCCATCTGTCTGCTGACGGCAGATGATATCGAGGGGCCTTATGAATACAAAGGAATCGTTGTCTATTCGGGTATGAATAATCCTAAGACACCACCGGATCTGTCAAAGACCGATATTTATAAGGTTCTTGATAAGGATGAGGATCTTAGCCGGTATGCGAACACCTCGAATTGTTGTATTAATGCGATTGATCCGTGTGTCAAATATGATGAGAACGGTGATTTGTATATGTCATACGGTTCCTGGTCAGCCGGAATCTTTATGTTGAAACTGGACAAAGAGACCGGACTTCGGGATTACAATACAAAGTATGAGACAAAGTTAGATGTATCCGATGCCTATCTTGGCTATAAGATTGCCGGAGGCCACTACGCTTCGGGAGAGGCTAGTTACCTGATGAAGGCGGGAGATTACTGGTATTTGTTCATGTCCTATGCCGGATTGAGTGCGATGGAGGGATACCAGATTCGCATCTATCGTTCCAAGAGCATCACAGGACCATATGTAGATCAGAATGGGGAGTCTCCGATTGTCAAAGGTTCTGTTGATATGAAGAAGACAAATAAAGGCGTCAAGATTTTCGGAAGCTACCGGATGTCCGGTATGGAAGATGTAGTATCGGCGGTGCAGGTAGCACAGGGTCACAATTCGGCACTTGTGGATGATGATGGAAAGATCTATCTGGTATATCATACACGCTTTGCATCAAACACCGGAAAGGTTGAGATGCATCAGGTTCGTGTTCATCAGATGTTTGTCAATGAAGATGGCTGGCTTGTGGCTGCTCCATATGAGTACTCAGGCGAGACGCTGGCAGACAGCTATTCGAGTGACGAGGTAGTGGGAGAGTATGATTTTATCTACCATGAGCCGACTGAGTCCTATACGGTGCGAAGTGGTGAACAGCTGGGGGTTGTCGGAGATGAAGAGGAGACCATTCAGGAAGTGGAACTTCAAAAAGATCTGATTGTCAATCATAAAACTTCCGGTGTGAAGATTAAGGTGGCATATGGACACGCGGGTGCCGCAAAAGTTCAGATAAAAGCCGATGGCACTGTGACGGGGGACTATGCGGGAACCTGGAAATTTACAAAGGGTACAAATGTAGAAATGGTACTCAATGGAGTTACCTATAAAGGAGTATTCCTCAAGCAGCAGGATGAAACCTTGGATCGAAAAGAGCGCATGACATTTACGATGTTGGGAGATAATGTCACTGTGTGGGGTGTAGAGAGTGATTCATGATGAATGACAGACAAGAGCCTTACTGATATTTTTTATCAATAAGGCTCTTGTTTATTCTTTTTTTCTATGATATAGTGGATGTAGTTAGAGGAAACTAACTCAACCGCATACCAAACATACAAAATTAAGAATCAAACCAGTATTTTTTTCGCAAAAGTATGCTGGTTTTTTTCTTGCTAAGAAAATCAAATCAGTGTTTTTTGGGACACAGAAAAGAGGTAGAGAATGTTTTTAGAGGTTCACAATCTAAAGAAAAGTTTTGGAAGCGAATCCAATAAAGTAACAGTGCTGCAGGGAATTGATTTTGAGATTGAAAAGGGGGAGATCTGTGTTCTCTTAGGACCATCCGGTTCGGGAAAATCGACGCTTCTCAATATTTTAGGTGGGATTGACACCGCGGATGATGGATATGTTTCGATTCAGGGGTCAAAGACTGCCGAGATGACAGAAAAGGCACTGACGGAATACAGGCGCAAGCATCTGGGCTACGTGTTCCAGATGTACAATCTCATACCGAATCTCAACGTAAAAGAAAACATAGAAGTAGGGGCATATCTGAGCGACTCACCGCTCGAGATCGATGATCTGTTAAAGACGCTTGGATTATATGAACATCGACATAAGCTACCAAATCAGTTGTCCGGAGGACAGCAGCAGAGAACATCCATCGGAAGAGCGATCATAAAAAATCCGGATATTCTTTTGTGCGATGAGCCGACCGGTGCGCTGGATTACAATACATCCAAAGACATTCTGGGATTGATTGAGAGCGTCAATCAGAAGTATGGGAACACCGTGATCATGGTAACGCACAACGATGCCATAAAAAATATGGCTGACCGGGTCATACGTCTGAGAGATGGCATGATCCGGAAAAATTATATTAACGAAGAAAAAATATGTGCCAGGGACTTAGAATGGTAATCATTTGGTGAATGGATCGGAGTGGAGGAAAAGATGAGAAATCCATTAAATAAACGAATCGTGAGAGAATTGAAATCCGATGTGACAAAATATATCGTAATTTTTCTTTTTATGATTATCACCATCGGTCTTGTGTCCGGTTATATGGTTGCCTGCAACAGTATGTCGGCTGCCTATCAGGAGAGCTTTGTAAAATACAATGTGGAAGATGGACACTTTGAACTGAAAAACAAGGCATCGGAAGAACTTCTGACGAAAATAAAAAAAGAAAAGGTAGAGATCTATGAAGATTTCTATGTCGAGAGAAACTATACAGGAGAAGATGGTGCGACCAAGACGCTGCGGATTTTCAGTGGCAGAGAGTCGTTTAACAAAGTGTGTGTCATGAAAGGAGAACTTCCCAAAAAGACCGATGAGATCGCAATCGATCGTATGTATGCGGACAACAACAATCTTACGGTAGGAGACCACATAGAAGTTGAGGGCGCCCGGTATACGATAGCAGCCGAAGTCGCTTTCTCGGATTACAGCACGATGTTTGAAAACAATTCGGACATGATGTTTGATTCCATTAATTTTAGTGTTGTCTGGGTTTCACCGGAATGCTTTGAGCAGTTGTCCAAAGAGCGCTTAAAATACAATTATGCATGGTTTTATACGGATGAGAAGCCGGGCGATGTGCTGGCGGAAAAAAAACGTGCTGACGATTTATCCGAAGCCATTCAAAAGGCCGATGGAGGAAGCGAAGTCGCCATGTTACTGGGCATCACTACGACCGGAAATGAGATCAAACAATTTGTGCCGCGCTATGCCAATATGGCGATCAATTTTGCCGGAGATGATATCGGTGATGACCGGAGCATGATGATGGCATTTTTAGTTATCCTGGTGGCGGTTATGGCATTTATTTTTGGCGTTACCATCAGCCACACAATCACAAAGGAGGCAGGAGTGATTGGAACGCTGCGCGCATCGGGGTACACAAAAGGAGAATTGTTTCGGCAGTATATGGCGATGCCGCTGATTGTCACACTGATTGCCGCAGCGGTGGGAAATATAATCGGATATGGGCCGTTCAAAACACTGATTGCGAGTCTGTATTATAACAGTTATAGTCTGACCACCTATGAGACCAGATGGGATCCTGAGGCATTTTTATATACAACGGTGATTCCGGTATGCCTGATGATGCTGATTACAAGCATTACCCTGATTCGCAAGTTAAAATTCACACCTCTTCAGTTTTTGAGAAGAGATCTGACCAAAAACAAAAAGCGTAAGGTGATTCGTCTCTCGACGAAAATCCCATTTCTGACCAGATTCCGCATGAGGATTATTCTGCAAAATGTATCCGGATATCTGACTCTGTGCTTTGGCGTTTTTATCGCCATGACGCTTCTTTTGTTCGGGCTGCTGCTCCGACCACTTTTGGACGATGTGGCGGGAATTGCGACAGAGTCCATGGTATCCAAATACCAGTATATGATGAAAGAGGATTCCGATACGAGCAATCCATCTGCTGAAAAATTTGCCGCATATACAATGAAGACTTATGTGAGTGGATATGGACAGGAAGATGCGACGGTCTATGGTATCTTTCCTGACAGCAAATATGTAAAAGAAAAAATGCCGGACAGCGGTGTGCTGATTTCAACCGGAATGCGGGACAAATACCTGCTCGAAGAGGGAGATACTTTCTTGATGAAAGAACCCTATGAGAACAAACTGTATGAATTTGTTGTCAGCGGAACCTATGATGCACCGACGACGATTGGCATTTATATGTCACATGAAGATTTTTGCGAACTTTACGGATTAGATGAGGATTATTACAGTGGATATTTCTCGGATGAGGAATTAACCGATATCAATGAGAATAAAATATTAACCACCATTACGGATAAAGACATGACCAAGATGGCAGATCAGTTGAAACACTCCATGGGCGATCTGTTTTTAGTCTTGCAGGGATTTGCTGTTTTATTATTTATTATGGTAGTTTACCTGTTGACCAAAATTATTCTGGAAAAGAATTCCACATCAATTTCCATGATAAAGATTCTTGGTTATTATGACGCGGAGATTGGCAAACTGTATTTAGTGGCCACTTCGTGGGTTGTCGTTTTGTCTGTGTTCATCAGCTTTGTGGCTGTCACAAGACTGCTGTCGATGGTATTTGTTGTGTTTATGAAAAACTATAGCGGATGGCTTCCATTTTCCATCCGGCCGACCACGTATATTACGGCATTTTTGCTCTCGGTCGTATCCTATCTGATCGTTGCTCTGCTGCAGATGAGAAAGATCAAGAAAGTGCCGATGGATGAAGCACTCAAAAATGTTGAATAGAGAGATACACAATCGGTAGTTGCAAGAAACCGTTTTCAATGGTAAAATAAAAGTTGTTGCGATAATAAATCGAAACAAAAACAGAAATGAGGGTGCATATGTCAATTAAAATCGGGAGAAATGATCCCTGTTGGTGTGGTAGTGGTCGCAAATACAAGACCTGTCATCAGAGTTTTGATGCCAGAATAGAGTCCTACGCGGAACTGGGACATATTGTGCCGGATCACGATATCATCAAAAATCCGGAGCAGATAGAAAAGATCAAAGAGAGCTGCAAGATCAACATTGCCGTCCTGGACTACATACAGGAAAACATACATGAGGGCATGAATACAGCACAGATCGATAAGATTGTATATGAGATGACAACGGACATGGGCGGGATACCGGCACCGCTGAATTATCAGGGATATCCCTACAGCGTGTGCACATCCGTCAACGATCAGGTCTGTCATGGATTTCCATCGGAAAAAGTGATTCTTAAATCGGGGGATATTGTGAATGTGGACTGCTCCACAATTCTAAATGGCTTTTTTTCAGATTCCTCCCGTATGTTCTGCATTGGAGAGGTGAGCGAGGAGAAAAAACGGCTGGTGCGCGTGACAAAAGAATGCGTGGAACTGGGCTTAAAAGAAGTACAGCCGTGGGGCTTTCTCGGTGATATGGGGCAGGCAGTACATGATCATGCTTTTGCCAATGGTTATACCGTTGTCAGAGAAATCGGCGGACATGGAGTCGGGCTCGAATTTCATGAGGAACCGTGGGTCGGATATAATTCGGTGCGGGGAGAAGAGATGTTGATGGTTCCCGGCATGATCTTTACGATTGAGCCGATGGTAAACATGGGACGTGTCGACATTTACACGGATCCGGTGAACGACTGGGAAGTATATACCAAAGATCATATGCCGTCTGCACAGTGGGAAATTATGGTGCTGGTGACAGAGGAGGGGCATGAGGTTCTCTGCTGGTAGATACTTAAAAAATGAAATGTATAAATTTGCTTTTTGAGGAAAACAATATTGCTAGACAAAAGATTTGGAGGTATGAGATGGTAAACTTTGAACAGTGGAATGATTTTGAGGGACGCCTTTGGAAAGAAGAGATTAATGTTCGTGATTTTGTTCAGAAAAATTATACTCCTTATGATGGAGATGAGAGCTTTTTGGCACCGCCGACCGAAGCGACTGATAAGCTCTGGGGACGACTGCAGGAACTACAAAAAGAAGAGAGGGCAAAGGGCGGAGTACTGGATATGGATACAGATATTGTATCTTCCCTTACTTCTCATAAACCTGGATATATTGATGAGAGCATGAAAGATTTAGAGAAGATCGTCGGTCTTCAGACGGATAAGCCACTCAAGAGAGCCTTTATGCCGTATGGCGGAATTAATATGGCGGAGAAATCCCTGACGGAGTATGGCTATACACCGAACCCGGAACTGCACAAGATCTTTACCGTCTATCACAAGACACATAACCAGGCGGTGTATGATGCCTATACACCGGAGATGCGTGCCGCGAGAAAGAACAAGATCGTCACAGGACTTCCGGATACCTATGGACGCGGACGTATCGTGGGCGACAGCCGGCGTGTGGCACTGTACGGAATTGATCATCTTATTGCATGCAAAGAAAAAGATAAACTGGTATGCGGTAGTGGAAGCATGAAGGGAGAAGTGATTCGTCAAAGAGAAGAACTTCAGATGCAGATCAACGCATTAAAGGGAATGAAAGAGATGGCAGCATCCTATGGATTTGATATTTCGGAGCCGGCAAAGGATGCAAAAGAAGCAGTACAGTGGACATATTTTGGCTATTTGGCAGCAATCAAGACACAGAATGGCGCAGCGATGAGTATTGGACGTGTCTGCACATTTTTGGATATTTTTATCAACCGGGATTTAAAGAGAGGTGTTTTGACCGAGAGCGAGGCGCAGGAACTGATTGATCATATGGTTCTCAAGTTCCGTATGGTCAAGTTTGCGCGATGCAGCTCTTACAACCAGCTTTTTTCCGGAGACCCTGTCTGGGCCACGATCGATCTGGCCGGAATTGGCGTGGACGGAAGACATATGGTTACAAAGACTGATTATCGTGTGCTTCACACATTAGAAAATATGGGACCGGCACCGGAGCCGAACATTACGGTTTTGTATTCATCTGCCCTGCCGGAAAATTTCAAGCGCTACGCAGCGAATATTTCGATCAAGACCAGCTCCGTTCAGTATGAGAATGATGATGTCATGAAACCGATCTGGGGAGATGACTATGCGATCTGTTGTTGTGTATCAGCGACACAGACCGGAAAAGAGATGCAGTTCTTTGGGGCGAGGGCCAACCTTGCCAAATGTCTCTTGTATGCGATCAATGGCGGAGTAGACGAGAAGACCGGAGATCAGGTGGGACCGAAATACCGTCCGATCACGACAGAGTACCTGGATTATGACGATGTCATGGATAAATATGACATTATGTTGGACTGGCTTGCAGATCTATATGTGAATATCCTGAATCTGATCCAGTATATGCACGACAAATATTATTATGAGGCTGCCCAGATGGCTCTCATTGATACGGATGTGCGAAGAACCTTTGCGACCGGTATTGCAGGTTTTTCTCATGTCATTGACTCTCTGAGTGCAATCAAGTATGCAAAGGTCAAGACGATTCGCGATGAGAAAGGATTGGTTGTTGATTATGAGATAGAGGGAGATTTTCCTCGCTATGGAAATGATGATGACCGCGCAGATGAGATTGGAATCTGGCTACTTCGTACCTTTATTGAAAAGATCAAGAAGCACCACACCTATCGTCGCTCGGAGCCAACCACATCCATTCTCACGATTACATCCAATGTCGTATATGGTAAAGCGACCGGAGCGATGCCGGATGGAAGAAAAGCAGGGGAGCCTCTGTCACCGGGGGCAAATCCTTCCTATGGAGCAGAGAAAAACGGTCTGCTGGCTTCGTTGAACTCCGTTGCCAAGATTCCGTATGAATGGGCTCTGGATGGTATTTCAAATACGCAGACGGTCAATCCGGATGCGCTTGGTCATACCGAAGAAGAGAGAATTACGAATCTGGTTCAGACGATGGATGGATATTTTGATCAGGGAGCTCATCATCTGAATGTGAATGTATTTGGAAAAGAAAAGTTAATTGATGCGATGGAGCATCCGGAAAAAGAAGAATATGCGAACTTTACGATCCGTGTGTCGGGTTATGCAGTTAAATTTATTGATCTTACCAGAGAGCAGCAGGAGGATGTTATCGCAAGAACCTGCCACGGCTCTTTGTAATCTGAAAATAACGGAGATGAATTGAGTGACAAAGACAGCGAATGACACAAATCATACAACGGGGGAAGAGAAAAAAAAATCCGCAATCGGAAGAGTTCATTCCATTGAGACATTTGGATTGGTGGATGGTCCGGGTGTGAGGTATGTCCTTTTTGTACAGGGCTGTCATATGCGCTGTCAGTATTGTCACAATCCGGAGACATGGAGCTCCCAAATTGCGAATGAGCCCAATGCCGGTGATGTATCGGCAAAGGATGCCTTTGACAGAGCCTATCGCTATCACAATTATTGGAAGGACAATGGCGGCATTACAGTTAGCGGAGGAGAGCCTCTGTTACAGATGGAATTTGTGACGGAGCTGTTCCAATATGCAAAAGAAAAGGACATTCACACCACACTGGACACAGCGGGGAACCCATTTACCAGAGAGCCATCTTTTATGGCAGCGTTTGACCGGCTGATGGAAGTGACCGATCTGGTTATGCTGGATCTGAAATTGATGGACGAGCAAAAACATAAAAAACTCACCGGACACACCAATAAAAATATATTAGATATGGCCGATTATCTGTCAGAGATATCGAAGCCTGTTTGGATTCGAAGGGTACTGGTTCCGGGGTTGACGGATTCGGAAGAGGACTTAAGAGCGCTGTCAGATAAGCTGCATGAGTGGGAAAATGTGACCCGGGTAGAAGTTTTGCCCTATCATACACTGGGGACATTTAAGTGGGAGCGCATGAAATTAGAGTATCCGTTGGAAGGAATCAAACCACCGACCGAGGAGCAGGTTCATCAGGCAGAAAAAATACTGGGAATTGTATCAGAATAAAGGATGAAAATGAGGAAATAGAAAGTGACTCAGGAAGAGAGAAGAATTTGGCTCATCAGACAACTACGGGATGAGGATCCCGATTATCAAAAGATTGAAATTCCGGATACGGAACAGGAACAAAAAGATTTACTTCGCGCCTTTATGAACGTGCGAATGCCAAAGCCGGTTCAGAGAGAAATTTTAGAGATTCAAGACGAATATTTATTTGAGGAAAACAGAAAAAACGGAATGGTTGATGTAAGTGAGCTGTCACCGGTAAAGCTGGATGACCGAATCGTTCTCTGGCAGGGAGATATTACGTCTTTGAAAGTGGACGCGATTGTGAATGCGGCGAATTCCGGTATGTGTGGCTGTTTTCGGGCGCTGCACAATTGTGTGGACAATATCATTCATTCGAAGAGTGGTATGCAATTGAGACTAAAATGCCACGAAATAATGCAAGAGCAGGGATATGAAGAGCCAACAGGACAGGCAAAGATTACACCGGCATATAATCTGCCGTGTGAGTATGTGATCCACACGGTGGGACCGATCGTGCAGGGGAGATTGACGAATGAACATAGAGAATTATTAAAATCCTGTTATCGTTCCTGTTTGGAAATTGCAAACGAATACAAATTAGAAAGCATTGCTTTCTGTTGTATATCGACTGGAGTATTTATGTTTCCGAATGGAGAGGCGGCAAAAATTGCAGTTGATACGGTTCGGGAATTTTTGAGGGAGGAAACTGGTATTCAGAAAGTGGTATTTAATGTTTTTAAGGATCTTGATTTAGAAATATATGATAAGCTGCTCAATTGATTTGAGACCGTGGACTGTTTTTGAAACAGTCCTTTTTTTTAATAGAAAGAAAAGAAAGGGGAATAATAAGAGTTAAATTCGTATCATCAGGAATATAAATCCA
>ONNE01000130.1 GCA_900319095.1 uncultured Eubacteriales bacterium
AACTTCTCATGTGCGACCGGTGTGAAATTGCACAGGACAAGGAGAATCTCATCCTTACATTTTCTTGTAAAAGCGATCACGCTGTTGTCCGCATCCAGCGTGCTGATCCACTCAAAGCCGGACGGTCTTGAATCCTCTTTGTACAGTGCCGGATGAGCCAGATAAAAGGAGTTTAAGATGCTCACATATTGACGCAATCTCTCGTGATCGGAAATCTCTCCCTCTTCTTTCTTCAAAAGATCCCAATCCAGTTCTCTCTCTTCACTCCACTCACTTTCCTGTCCGAATTCCTGTCCCATGAAAATCAATTTCTTGCCCGGATGAGCCGCCATGTAACCATATGTCAATCGAAGCGTACTAAATTTGTCACTCCTTTTTCCCGGCATCTTCGTATACATGGAACCCTTCATGTGCACCACTTCATCATGGCTGAGCACCAGAATAAATTCCTCTGAATACTGATATAGCATACTCAGTGTCAGGAGTCCATGACGACCCTTTCGGAACAGCGGATCGGTTCGTATGTACTCCAGATAGTCGTTCATCCATCCCATATTCCACTTCAAGTCAAAACCAAGTCCCTGATCGGAGGTGCTGCCCGTCACCTTCGGCCATGCCGTAGACTCTTCGGCAATCGAAACCGAACCATCCCTTCTCTCATGAATCTTATCGTTGACATTTTGCAAAAAGGCAATTGCCTCCAAATTCTCATTTCCGCCATACATATTGGCAACCCACTGGCCATCCTGCTTGCCATAATCCAAATATAACATCGATGCCACTGCGTCCATGCGGATGCCATCCGCATGAAACTCCTCCAGCCAGTACAGGGCATTGGCATAGAGAAAATTGGACACCTGCGGTCTCCCATAATTATAGATCAGCGTCCCCCAATGCGGGTGCTCACCCTGTCTCGGATCCAGATGTTCATACAGGCATGTCCCATCAAATCTTGCCATCCCATGCTCGTCCTTTGGAAAATGTGCCGGAACCCAGTCCAAAATCACTCCGATTCCCCTCTGATGCATGGCATCCACAAAGAAACGAAAATCATCCGGATTCCCGTAACGGGAGGTCGGGGCGTAATATCCGGTCACCTGATAGCCCCATGAGGCATCCAGCGGATGTTCCATCACCGGCATCAATTCGATGTGGGTATATCCCATCTCTTCGCAATAATCTGCGATCATCGATGCCAATTCCCGGTAGTTATAAAAAGATTCTTTTGCCTCCACATTCTCAATCTGTGGCTTTTTAAATCCTCCGAGTGCCACCTCGTAAACGAGCATCGGCTCTTTCTTTATCTTCCATTTTTTGCGCTTTGTCATCCAGTCCTTATCCTGCCACTGATACTCAGATTCCCAGACAATGCTGGCATTGGCCGGCCGTTTTTCGGCAAAACTTCCATACGGATCAGCCTTTAAGACTCTCTTGCCATTGCAGTCCAATATTGAAAATTTGTAGAGTTCTCCTTTTTCCACCCCCGGAATAAAGAGCTCAAACACACCTGCCTCCTCCAAAAATCTCATCGGATGCATCATTTCGTCCCACTCATTAAAATCTCCCACCACACTGACCGCTCTGGCATTTGGTGCCCACACTGAAAAATACGTTCCTCTGACACCATCCAGCGTGATCACATGAGCTCCCAGCTTTTTGTAAATGGTATCATGTACACCATGATTAAACTGTGTCATATCCATCGCATCAAACTGTGGTTCAATGGCATAGGGATCAATCCATTCCATCTGTTTTTTCCCTTTTTTTACAATAAAATGGTACGAAGGAATGCGTTTGCCCGGTATCAGAGCTGCATAATATCCCATTTCATCCATGAGTGTCATCGGATATTCACGACCGGTATCCTTTACTTTCACTTTGACCGAAGATACCCCTCGAAAAAGTGCCGTCACCAGCACATGGGAACGATCTGCCATCCGCGGTCCCAAAACCTCTTTTGGGTTCTTGCACTCCGCATATTCCAGGTCTTCAATCTGTGGCCACTGCATAAAATCTTCCAGTTTTAATGCCATGCTATCTTCCTCCTAATCCTCTCACTAGATTTCATGTATAAATAATCCACTTCGCAATTTCGGTTCAAACCATGTAGATTTTGGCGGCATCAACCGGTTGTTGTCAGCCACCTCAAAAAGCTCTGTGATCGAGGTCGGATACATCGAAAAAGAGACCTTCATATCTGTATCGGCTCTCTTTTCTAACTCACCCAGACCGCGAATGCCACCGATAAAATCAATTCTCTCATCCGTTCTCGGATCTCCGATCCCCAGAACCGGTTCCAATAAATAATCCTGTAAAATCGATACATCCAGACAGCCAACAGCATCCTTGTCCTCGAACAGCTCTTCTTTCGCTGTCAGAGTATACCACTGTCCGCTCAAATACATTCCAAATGTCCCTTTCTTTTGCGGGCGGACCGTATGAGGACACGTCTCTACCAAAAAGTTTTCTTTGACTTTCCACAGAAATTCATCCTCAGACAGACCATTTAAGTCCTTGACCGTGCGGTTATAGTCCATGATCATCAATTGATCGTGTGGGAAGAGAACAGAGAGAAAGAAATTATACTCTTCTTTGCCATTATGCTCCGGATTTTCCTGTCTTCTCTTGAGTCCCACCTTGACTGCCGATGCCGCTCTGTGGTGACCATCGGCAATGTAGATGTGATCCATCTTCTCAAATGCCTTCCGAATCGTTTCTACATCAGTAGATTCACTAATTTTCCAAACTTTATGGACAATTCCATCCACCGCTTTAAAATCGTACAGCGGAGCATTTTCCTTTGCCTTGTCAACAATTTCATTGATCACCTGCTCAGAACGGTACGCGAGAAAGATCGGTCCGGTCTGTGCACTACATGTGTCTACATGAGTAATACGATCAATCTCTTTGTCCTCTCTGGTATTTTCATGTTTTTTAATCACATTATTTACATAGTCATATACGGATGCACAGGCAACCAATCCCGTCTGCGAGCGCCCATTCATAATCAACTCATAAATGTAGTATGCACTGTCCTCGTCTTTGATATAGATTCCCTCTGCGATTTCCTGCTGCAAAATCTCTCTTGCCTTTTCATATACTTCGGGTGCATAGGTATCCACGGAATCATCAAAATTTGTCTCCGCACGGTCAATCTTTAAAAAGGAAAGAGGTTCTCTTTCTACCTCCGCTTTTGCCTCCTGACGGTTATAGACATCATACGGGAGTGCCGCTACACGATCTGCCACTTCTTCGTTTGGTCGTATACAACAAAACGGTCTAATTGTAGCCATTATCATTTCCTCCATTTTTCTTATTACGTTTAAACAAATACCTATCACTAGTATATCAGATTTGTGTTTAGTTAGCAAACTTTTTGGAGATACTAATGCCGATTGAGAGGTGAATATTTTGAAAACAACTTTAAAAAAACAAGCAAAAGATTTTATGAAATGCGGTTTAGTCGGTTGGGGGCTGGAATGTCTGTGGACCGGACTGGGTTCCGCCTGTCTGGGCAAGAGCAAAAAAATGGAATGTGCCACCTCCATTTGGATGTTTCCCATCTATGGCATGGCATCCATGATGTCACCACTATGTCATTGGATGAAAGGAAAAAACGTTATGCTGAGAGGTTCTGTCTATACCGTCTGCATTTTCCTGACCGAATTCAGCACCGGAAGTCTACTCAAGAAAAAAGACTGCTGTCCATGGGACTACAGTCATTCCAAAGTCAACTACAAGGGACTGATCCGGCTGGATTTCGCTCCTCTGTGGTTTGCCGTGGGGCTTCTCTATGAAAAAATGCTGCTCGGCACAAATGATTAAGGAATCAATGAGCATTACGAGATCTGTTTTTTGCAGATCTCACTCAGGCAGCATTTGTCACAATATGGTTTTCTGGCAGTACAGACTTCGCGCCCGTGATAAACAAGACGATGGCAGAAGTCATTTCCCTTGTCCTTGGGTATCATCTTCCAAAGAGCCATCTCCACTTTTTTAGGCTCTTTTATTCCATCTACCAGACCCATGCGATTCACCAGACGGATGCAGTGTGTGTCTGTGACAATCGCCGGTTTGCCAAACACATCTCCCATGATCAAATTGGCACTTTTGCGTCCCACCCCCGGTAATTCCAGCAATTTGTCAAAGTCATCCGGCACCCTGCCATCGTACTGAGTCACCAGAAGATTCATGCACTTGTGTATGTCTCTTGCCTTACTGTGTCCCAGACCACACGGACGGACGATTTCTTCGATTTCCTCCACAGATGCCTTTGCCAGCGCCTGCGGTGTGGGATATTTGGCATAGAGATCCTTTACCACAACATTCACTCTGGCATCGGTACACTGTGCTGCCAGTCGGACGCTCACCAACAGCTTCCACGCCTCATCATAGTCCAAAGTGCAATCTGCCAGTGGATACTCATCCTCCAACCGGGCAATGATCTGCTCCGCTCTCTGTCTCTTTGTCATTTGCACATCCCCCTCAACCACCGAACAATCAGACCGGAATGGTTTCTATAAACATATCAATATACTCCCAGATTTCTTCCCTTCCCTCTTTGTTCACTGATGAAAAAGGCAGAATCGGTGTATTCTCATCCGCTCCCAAGACCTTTCGAATTGTATTTACACTTTTTGCGACCGCTCCCTTTTTGATCTTATCTGACTTTGTCGCAATAATGAGCGGATTGAATCCCTTGCGATACAATAAACGGTACATTTCAACATCTTTCTTTGTCGGTTCATGGCGTATATCAATCAATAAAAAC
The DNA here is from genome assembly GCA_900319095.1 of uncultured Eubacteriales bacterium. Lineage (GTDB taxonomy): Bacteria > Bacillota > Clostridia > Lachnospirales > Lachnospiraceae > Eubacterium_F. The sequence goes on from ONNE01000130.1 coordinate 4,772, forward strand.
ACGACACGCAGAGCCTTTGATGTATCCAGATATTTTTCAATCATGTTTGTCCATTTTGCCGCGAGCTCTTTGGATACCTTGGCATAGCCGTACCCCGGCAGATCCACCATATAACAGATCTCATTGACATGATAGTAATTGATTGTCTGAGTTTTCCCCGGCTGGGAAGAAATTCTCGCCATGGATTTTCTTCCCCACAACGCATTCAAAAGAGAGGACTTTCCAACATTGGATCGTCCCCAGAATGCCATCTCTATTTGATCATGCTGAGGCAATGGACTTTTTATCCCACATACAGTCTCAAGCTCTAACGACTTTATCTTCATGTTTTTCTCCTGCTTGTCAAGATCAATCATCATCCAGTGCCACTTTGAGCACATCCCGGATTTTTTCCGCGTAAACAATCTCCATTCCCTCTGTGATCTCAGCTTCCAATTCCTTCACATCCGGTGTGTTTTCTTTGGGAACCAGAACCGTCTTGATACCGGCAAGCCGCGCTGCCAACAATTTTTCTTTCAGACCTCCGATCGGCAGAACGCGTCCACGCAGCGTAATCTCTCCGGTCATGGCCACCTTGCTGTCTACCTTTTTATTGGTGACCGCCGAATATATGGCTGTTGTCATCGTGACACCGGCGGATGGACCATCTTTTGGCACAGCTCCCTCCGGCACGTGCAGATGGAAATCATGACTCTTAAAAAATTCATCCTCTCTTGGCAACAGAGAGCGAACCAGACTGAGTGCGATCTGCGCGGACTCCTTCATGACATCACCAAGCTGTCCGGTGAGCATCAGATCCCCTTCACCCGGCATCGTGTTGACTTCCACTTCCAGAGTATCTCCGCCCACTTCTGTCCATGCAAGTCCACGGACAATTCCAACATCATCCGATTTATTTGCCTCATTAATCTTGTATTTCTTTTTACCGAGAAAGTCTTCTATATTGCGGGAGTTTACCCGAATCGTCTCGGACTCCCCCTTCAAAATCATTTTGGCAGATTTTCGGCAAATCTTACCAATCTGTCTCTCCAGCTCACGCACTCCGGATTCTTTCGTGTAGTGCGAGATGATCGAGCGAAGAGCCGCATCATTGATCGAGAGCTGTCGTCTCTTCAATCCATTTTTCTCTAACTGTTTTGGTATCAGATATTTTTTTCCAATGTGAAATCTCTCATTCTCCGTATACCCGGCAATCGAGATAATCTCCATGCGGTCCAGCAGTGGTCTTGGAATCGTATCGGTCGTATTCGCGGTACAGATAAACAAAACTTCGGATAAATCCACCGGCTGTTCAACATAATGATCCACAAAATTCCGATTCTGTTCCGGATCCAGTACTTCCAGCAAAGCCGATGACGTATCGCCTCTGTAATCACTGCTGACTTTATCGATCTCATCCAGCAAAATCAACGGATTCTTAACTCCCGCCTTTTTCAGTCCATCGATAAATCGCCCCGGCATCGCGCCCACATAGGTACGCCTGTGTCCCCGGATCTCCGCCTCGTCGCGGACACCACCCAGACAGATTCGGATATATTTTTTTTCGAGAGATCTGGCAACGGATTTTGCAATGGATGTCTTTCCGGTTCCCGGAGGACCCACCAGACAGATAATGGGACTCTCCCCTTTGTCTGTCAGAGATCTCACTGCCAGGAATTCCAAAATTCTCTCTTTCACTTTTTGAAGACCGTAGTGATCTTCTTCCAAAATCTTCTCTGCATTCGCAAGATCCCGATTGTCCTCTGAGCACTTGTCCCATGGCAGTTCCAGTAATGTCTCAATATAATTGCGCGCCACCACGTGTTCCGAAGAACTCGTCGGGATGCCATTCAACCGGTCAATCTCCTCTTCGATTGTCTTTCGAATCTCATCGGAGCATTCTAATTTTTGCAGTTTTTCCCTGTAATCATCAGCAAAGTCATCCGGTGATTTTTCCTCACCGAGCTCCTCCCGTATGACCTTCATCTGCTCTCTGAGAAAGTATTCTTTTTGGTTTTTATCTACTTCTTCTTTTACCTTAACACGGTATGCGTCACGGATTCTTGTAAGATCGATCTCTTCCATCAAAATGGCCGCCACCATCTCATACCGCTGTTCCAGATCCAGACACTCAAGTATTTCCTGTCTCTTCTCATAACTCATGCGGATGTGCATGGCAACAAGATCAATCAGTCGTCCCAGATCATTGGTGCGCCTGATCTTGTCAGCCACACTTCGGCCTGCCCGTGGATTTTCCTGTAAAAAAGTATTGTAGGATTCCTTGAGATTTTGTGCCATGGCACGACATTCAAGTTTCCCCGGCTGCTCAGCCTCCTCGCCCTGTTGATAAGGGATCACCGTCCCCATCAAAAATGGTTTCGTCTGATTCAGACTGATCAGCTCGCCTCTCTCTTTGGTGGATATCATAATCCGCGCAACATTGTCCTGAAGCTTTACCTCCTGTCGAATCTTGCCAACCACACCAATCTCATAGAGATCCTGATATGTCGGTATCTCCACTCTTTCATCTCTCTGCGCTGTCAAAAACAACACACCGTCTCCAGCCATCGCCTCTTCTACTGCGCATTTTGTTATATCTCGATTCACATCCAAATGAATCAGCATCCCCGGAAGAACCACCATATCTCTCAATGCCAATACCGGGACTGTCCTCATTTGAGCTTCACTCATGTTCCATCACCTCATGTCTGACTTTTTCAAGCACTCTCTTCTTGTGTATCCTCTTTTGTTTCCAATAAAGGTTTTTGATCTGAACCAATCAAAATCGGATTCCCCTTGCCCTGTATGACCTCTTTGGTTATCACGCACTCTTTTACATCCTGTCTGGACGGGAGCTCATACATAGAATCCATCATACTGGACTCAAGGATCGCGCGAAGACCTCGTGCACCGGTCTTTCTCTCATTGGACAGATGGGCCACTTCCCGGATCGCATCTTCCTCAAAAGTCAATTTGACATCATCCAGTTCCAGCAGCTTCTGGTATTGCTTTGTAATCGCATTCTTTGGTCGAACCAAAATCTCCATCAATGCCTCTTCATCTAAGAGATCCAGCGAGACGGTCACCGGAACACGACCGATAAATTCCGGAATCAGTCCAAATTTTACAAAATCCTGTGGGAGAGCCTGTTTAAACAGATCTCCTACATTCTGCTCTGTCATATCGGTTATCTCAGCATTAAATCCAATGGATTTTTTGTCGATACGGGAATTGATGATTTTATCCAAACCGTCAAATGCTCCTCCACAGATGAACAGGATGTTGGTCGTATCAATATGGAAAAATTCCTGTTGCGGATGTTTTCTTCCCCCCTGTGGCGGAACACTCGCCTCTGTACCCTCCAGAATTTTCAACAGTGCCTGTTGAACTCCCTCACCGGAGACGTCTCTGGTAATCGATACGTTCTCTGCTTTTTTCGTGATCTTGTCAATCTCGTCCAAATAAATAATGCCGTGTTCTGCACGCTTTATATCGTAATCCGCTGCCTGAATAATCTTGAGCAGGATATTTTCAACATCCTCACCGACATATCCGGCTTCCGTCAATGTCGTTGCATCTGCAATCGCAAAGGGTACATTCAATATCTTCGCCAGCGTCTGTGCCAGATAAGTCTTTCCGGAACCGGTCGGTCCCAACATAAGAATGTTGCTCTTTTGCAATTCCACATCCATATTTTTATCCGATTTTATTCTCTTATAATGATTGTATACGGCAACAGAAAGAGCTCTTTTTGCATCCTCCTGCCCCACGACATATTCATCCAAGAAATTTTTAATTTCTTTTGGTTTTAAGAGATTGATCTCATCGACATCATCTTCTCCATCGTATCCGTTCTGGTACTCTTCTTCAAGAATTTCATCACACAGATCGATACATTCATCACAAATATATACGCCATTTGGACCGGCAATCAAACGATGAACCTGATTTTCCGTCTTTCCGCAGAACGAACATCGAAGCATTGGAATATCATTATTATTTCCTGTCATATCTCTCCTCCAAAAATAATTGCTAATATGGGAAAATGGCACCAGTTCTATCTGGCACCATTTTAATTATTCGCTATCTTTTTCCTCGTTGCGACTAACCACTATCTCATCCACCAGACCATAGGCTTTTGCTTCCTCAGCACTCATAAAGTTATCTCTCTCTGTATCCTGTGCGATCGTCTCTACCGTCTGTCCCGTGTTTTTTGCAAGAATCTCGTTCAATTTTTTCTTGGTCTTTAAAATATTTTCTGCCACGATCTGAATCTCTGTGGCCTGACCTCTGGCACCACCGGAAGGCTGGTGAATCATAACTTCTGCATTTGGCAGTGCGTAACGCTTTCCCTTGGCACCACTGGATAAAAGGAAAGCTCCCATGCTGGCTGCCAGACCAATGCAAATTGTAGATACATCGCATTTGATATAGTTCATAGTATCATAGATCGCCATTCCCGCAGTTACAGAACCACCGGGACTATTGATATACAGCTGGATGTCTTTCTTAGGATCCTCGGATTCCAGAAAAAGCAACTGTGCAACGACCAGACTCGCTGTCTGGTCATTCACCTCATCTGCCAGAAATATAATTCTCTCTTTTAGTAACCTTGAATATATATCATATGAGCGCTCGCCACCGCGACTTGTCTGCTCAACTACGTAAGGTACCAATGCCATTGTCATACCTCCAATCAGCGATTTTGCATCGATTATTCTTCTTCTTTTTCTTCTTCTTTCTCTGCCGCAACTTCCACTGCCTGATCCACAAGGAACTCAACTGCTTTCTGAACGGCAAGGTCTAAGAGCATCTGTTCTTTCTGCTCGTCCGATACCATCTCTTTTACCTTTTCAACATCCATATTGTACATAGATGCCATATTCTCAATCTCTTTCTCAAGATCCTGCTCGGATGCCTTGATATCTTCTGCCTTTACCACTGCTTCCAGCGTCAGTCTCGTCCGGATTCTTCGCTCCGCATCCGGTCTCATCTGGCTCATCAGATTTTCCGGTGTCATTCCGGTCATTTGCATATACTGCTCAAAGCTCAATCCCTGTCCCTGAATTCTGCCAGCAAATTCATTAACCATCTGACGCATCTGCTCTTCTACCATCGGCTCCGGAAGATCCATGGTCGCATTGTCCACAGCTTTATCTACAACTTCGCTCTCTTTAGCTCTCTTTGCCTCTTCTTTCTTTTTCTCTGTCAGGTTTTTCTTAATGCTTGCCTTGTAGTCCTTTAATGTCTCAAACTCAGAGACTTCACTTGCAAATTCGTCATCCAAAGCCGGCAGCTCTTTCTCTTTGATCTCTTTGATCGTCACTTTGAACAGAGCAGGTTTTCCTTTCAGGGATTCCTCATGGTATTCCTGTGGGAA
>ONNE01000191.1 GCA_900319095.1 uncultured Eubacteriales bacterium
ATTCCAGAATTCGTACCATGTACGAATTCATCCTTGTTTTTAATCAAGATTGCGAACGAGCTTATCGAGTTTCGCAATTACCTAATAGTTTTTCTTCAATTCTTCTAAAATATTTCGCATCGATATAGCGCATTGCAGATGCTTGTTCAATCACATGAATTCCTTTTTTATACCATATGGGACTATTCTTATAGCAGTATCTCTGCTGCTCTGTATCATACCAGCTTTTTTCATATCGATATGGGCTGTTTCTGTTTTTTACCCATGTCTTTGCTCTATTTTCCGACCACTCATCCGACTCCCAGGTTCTTCTCTCATACCATCTTTGCCGGTCTCCATTCATGACTACAACTCGAATGTTCTCGACCAGGCACGTCCCCTCTGCCTGTGTGTACTCATAATGTCCTACGCAGACACCAGCTTTATAGATTCTCTGATAAGTCACTACCCTCATTACGATTCCGTCTCTTATTTTCTGTACAAAAAAATACGTTCTGGCTTCCATCGCTGGCAATGTCTTTCTGGTCCTCGCAATTAAACTTTTTTTGCATTCCGGACAGCGGTATTTTTTATTATTTATATAAGTTCCCTCTATCCTGGATCCGCAGCAGGTACACTCTGCTCCCTGCTGCCCCGGAGTATAGATTGCATAATTTTTTTGATTTTTTTTCATGAATTCTATCTGCGTTTTGGTAAGCGGTCGCACAAGATCCATCACATGGGAAATCCGCTGTTGAATTTTCTCTTTTTTTATCCTTCGTTTCTGTTCCAAGACATCCTTTTGCATGACTTCCACAGAGATTCCGAACCTATCTGCATCAATCTGATGGCAATAGAACGGAGTATACCAACTACAAAGATAATCAATCGTTGCTTTTCCCCATTTTTTGCCGTCCACATCGTAAGTTTCCCATTTTTGTCCCGGAATATCTGCCACTATGATATGGCTGGGGCTCCGATATTCTCCATTGCTATACAGATATGTATGGATCCGGTTCTCCTTTATCTCCTGATATAGAACTCTTCCTTGGTTGCGCTGGCGCAACTTTTTTCTCTCTTGGTGAGGGAGCGGTTTTATCTCGACATCCGGTTTCATTTTCTCACCCCGATTCCATAGTACTCCCGAATGATCTGATACATCTGAGTCGGGCCACAATAATGACAAGAAATATTTCCCACGCTTACGTACCTTGCGCTCTGCCTCATTTTTTTTAAAATCTCGATCGCGCATCCTTCCATCTTCTTCCCTCTTTTTCGAATCTCCATAGCGAAATCGAGATCATCACAATTGGATTCGAGATAATCCTTGACATCCTTCGCCAGTTCTTTATACGACGTTGCCTGTCCATATTCAACTTCCATCTTTCCGATTGCTGCCGTGACCGGGTCGCATAGTTCATCGCACCTCTCACAGATGTAATCCTCCACATAGTCCTGCAGGCCATTTTCCTCCGCTAAGAGACGGAGAGAATCTATATCGCCCTCTTCTTTTAAACTCTCTGCCAGCATGTTAATTTCACTATAACAGTCAAATTCTCCAAATGTATCGAACATCGTGTTCCCTCCTTTATCTGTCATTGATCACCGGATAGCCTCCGGCATTTATTTTTTGTAATAGCATCCGCCTGTACTCATGATTTTTTTGTCTGACAACAATCAGTTTTTCCATATCTGCCGATACGTCCTGAAACGTCTTCCACAGTCCGGCATAGGAATACTTCGCATCGATCATTCCTTTCTCGATCATATGAATGGCATATACGTTATCTAAGAACATTTTTACCTGTGATGGATGGTTGATCGATTGGATCGCATCCACTACCGCCCGAACGTTCAGCTTCTGATAGGACAGTCCTCTCCATCCCATCACGTAGGACGACATGGTCTCCGGTCTTTTCTCCGTCCGGATCGCAATGCCGTAGGCTCCATTTCCATGAGTAACTTTTCCAGTAAATTTAGTTGTTATAAATATTTCCACACACATTATGGGGATCCTCTCTTTCCATTTTCTTTCACTAAGATATATGACATATACGGCCATCCGTCTTCCCTGTGCCCATGCCACTCGGTATCCGGTGCAATATAATACCCTTTCTTTGCCCTCGGCTTTTCGTAGTAGCCATTGGCAGTTGATATAATATATTTTTTTGTTTCCGGGATAAAAAGATTTCGCGAACTGCTGCACTGTCTTCCTTTTCCACCATGTTCTTTCCAGTATTTCCGATTCTTTAAAAGGTACGCGGCAAGCTTTGAGTATTCACCGGATTCATCCATGATATTGAACTGGCATCGTCCTTTTTCCCAATTCTTTTGAATCAGGAGCGTGTCCACACCATGGTTGATCACAAGATGATGATGGAGGGCTCCTCTCTTTCCGAACTCGGTCACGATGACATATCTCAGTTCCGTGTCCATCTTTTTGTACAGCGTTCGAAGTCTTCTCAGGAACTTTTCCCTGTCTCGCTTTGCTTCCTCTGCCGTCTCAGGTCGATCCTGCTGCCGGTATGTAAGAACCAAGTGATAGTCTCCGTATTCGAAATTGGCATTCAGCTTAATCGTCATCGCACGGACTGCCTTACGATGATTTGCTTTTTCCTGCGCCTCTTTCGTCTTCTCTATATTCTCACTCCTGACGATTCCCTTCTTATTATGTCTGCTTGAATAATACTTTTCACACAGGATGGTCTTTCCTGCTTTTGTGATTGCTAAAATGTATGCCATGATTATAATCTCCGGTTCTTAAAGTAATATCCTTAGCAAGTGTTGAAAGGGGACTAAATCCCCTTTTTTTCTTGCCTTTTTCGAACATTCATGGTATACTTAATACGTCGGTTGAGTAATATCATGAATACTCAATTTGCAGCCGGTCATGAGCCGGCTGTTTTTTTGTTCTTTTGATCTGCCGGAACGCAATGAAGCTTTTCCCCACACTCTTTACAATATCTCTGATAGGTAACACTCCAGTAAGCGTGTTCATTCCGGCACCGGCACATATAAAACGGATCCGTGATTGCTGTCACTTTGTCACTGTAAAACTTCTGATGAAATTTTATGGCCATGATATTTCACTCCCATTATCATCTTGAATAAGTCATTGTTTATATTCATTAAGTTTTTTTCATCCGTCAAAAATGCTCTGGATGTGTATGCCTCGGAGTGGTTCTCAACTACGGTCAAACATAAACAATTGGTATTCCCCTGGAGACAACAGTACACTTCCACCCCTTCTGATCGATTCAATACCATGGCCTGCTCCATGATATGACTGATTATTTTATCTGCACTTTTTTTCATTCCCGAGTCCTCCTTTTACTGCCGAAATTCGCCAGAAATACTGTGACAAAAAATAAAGTCGCCATGATTGTGATCGCGTGGGCAATGACCGAATTATGTAAATACGGATACCAAATACTTGTCACAATAAGCACGCCACAGGCTACTCCTGTTAACATCCACAAAATCTTATTCTTTCTTGTCATAACAGCTTGTCCTCCTATCTTATTTTTTCAAAGTTCTTCCGGTGCGGTTTTATCGTAGGCAAAGATCTAAACAATAACGCTGTGGCTATCGTTTACCGCACCGGATGGAACAGCCGGGAGTCGAACCCGGTACTCCCATGGAATGGATTTGTATGAGAGTTTTCTCCTCTCCTGCCCCTTTAGTGGCTTGTCCCCTAAGGCTGCGATAAAAAAAGAGACAAACCACTCCCGGTCATTCATTTTTTAGGACCACCAACGTCCGGGAAAGGTCCGTGCCATCATCCGCTGACAGCTGATTTTTCTTTTTCTTTCTGCTCTTCCTCATACTTTTTTGCCACGTATGGCCAAAGTATGTTCCGGATCTTTTCATGAATTGCCGGAACCTCTTCTTTTGATACCGTACAGCTGTCATCTATATGTACGATGGCACCATTTGGCATTTTCTTGGTCTCTACAATCATGTTCCCTCATCCCTCCTTGGACTTCATCAGTCCATCCTATGTGTGTGTTGGTTGTCCGGTGCCTGTATGCCCTTATTGTTTTTTTCCTTTCATTACAGAACCACCCCCTTTACTCTAGTTGGATTTTGGCCAGCTCAACTGCCGCCAAATAAACTGCTGCCCGATTGGTAGTCCCATATTTTTCTCTTACTTTTGTTATAAAGGCCTCCAATGGACCGTTAAAACAACCACAGCTGACCATGATTCGTTCTTTTCCCCGGTAAAATGTTGTAAATGCCTCTCTGCTGCCAATAGGACCAATGGTCAATATCTGCCTTTTTCTGAATACATCTGCCTCACCACGTAATTTTGTTTTCCCGCCAATTATGATATCCCCATGGATTCTCGCATTCCCACTTACTATGGCATTCTCATATACCATGGCATTTTCATATATCCATGCATCTCCATAGACCCGGGCATTACTGCAGACCCTGGTACTCCCATAGACTCTCGCATTTCCATAGATTTCTGCATGGTCATATATTTCAGCCCTGCCACCAACCCTTGCCTCTCCATATACTTTGGCATTCCCAAATACCGCAGCATTGTCACCGACCCATGACAGATCTCTTTGTGACAGATTCTTCTGGTCTTCGATCCATCCACCAAGCTCTCCGGCTTTGACAGAACCGAATGGTCTAATTGCCCGGATCCTGTTTAGGGTTAACGAATGCGTCACAAGGTGTAACGGTGCGGTTTCTCCGGTAAATTCATACTTTGGCTCCCATTCATCTTTCATATCCGGCTCCTTTCTTTCCGTATTTTCTTTACTGACATTGCTTCTTGCGTTTTACTGTTATTTTTATTACAATACAGTTACAGGATTCTTCTGAATCCGAGTAAATACAGCAGGTGAGCATATGGATAAAACAAGTAAACTCATTATTGAATACATTCGGCAACAACCAAATTATGAATATAAGTACAATCGAGGTCGTCAAAATATTATGCCTGAAGACGAATTCAACCGCTGTATTTCATTTATGGTTCAAAAGGGTTATGTAAAACCGCTTCTCTCCAATGGTATTACCATAGGATATGCCCTCTCTCATGAACTCGCACATAAAAGAGAATTTAACAAAATCGCATTCCTAAAATACTTACTTGACAATTGGATTGCTATTGTTGCTCTGATACTCAGCATTATTTCTCTGATACTACATGCCTGCTGATCATTGTTTTTCCATAATCTCCACTATCAAAGTTATTATTGCTACAATTAAGGCTACGATTTGTAAGCCTTTATTTGGTTTTCTGTCCTTCATTTTCACTACCTCACTCCTGCGCTGACTTCCCTTCTCTTCATCTCTGCTTCCTTATTATCCATTCCTTTGCTAATGGCCATTCCTTCCGCAACTCCTAATATGTAACTCTGCTTGTTGTTATCTAATTTCTTTACTGCAGAAGATAACTTCTGAATCATTTCAACTTCTTTTTCACTCATTAAATCACCTCGCTTTTTGCTTGCCATTTCTTCCTTTTTTTATTACAATACAATTAAAATTCAAACAGGAAAGGAAGTACTCATATGAAAAATAAAAAAACAGTTTTTCTATCTGATCAAGAAATGCTTACCCTATATCTTTTTCTACATGACGAAATACAACGCGAAAAAGATATAATCAATGACCCTAATTCTTCTGACGAATCATTTGATGAAGCTACAACAAATCTTGAAATTATTACCCCTATTAAAAACAAATTATTCCATTACTTAAAACAAAACATTTCAGAGGTAAACGGTATGCCATTAGCAGAATTTTTAAAACAGGTAGAATAATATTTTATTCTTTATATTTAATATCTTTAATTTCTGGTATCTTTACATGACTTTTCACTCCCTTCTTGTTAGTCTTATAATAAGAGGGGAGTTTTATATTTCTTTTGTTACTCTCCTGGATCATTTCAATTCTGTATCCTTTTTCACTCATTTTCTCACCTCGCTCCTTAATATGAATGTGTTCCAAAGTCATCTTTAATGCGCTGCACCTTAACACCTTCTTTCTTTAATGGTCAGATTGTTTATTTAGAAAGGTATGTCAATACCTTTCTAAATGTGTTAAGCATAGCATAACACATGATTAACTTTAAGTTAGTTCTCATGGTATAAAAATTAAACCTCTACAAAATCTGTAGAAATACCGTATAACATACACATCATATACACTTGTGCTGGTTTGGGTTTTATTTTCCCTTTTTCCCAATTTACAATACTTTGTTTACTCACATGAAGTTTCTTTGCAACATCTTCTTGCGTCATCTTTGCATTTACCCTTGCGGCAGCAAGTGAAATTTTGAACATATCCAAAAACTCAGCTCCTTTACTCCCCGTATGGCCGATAGGACAGCCTTTGTTTACTTAAATATTTTGACTATTATCTGAACTAATATAGCTATTGCTGTAGCGATAATGATTCCTTTCATAACTATCGGCCATTTTAAAGCAAACGCTATAATTAGCTCAATTGCCAATAATAAAGTAGTTACATGAATCTTTTTCATTGATTTATTTTAAACAGTGTGCTATGATATACATGGTTGGGGCTTTCGCCCCTCCCACCCAAGCTATCACTAAGATTTGATTGCTGTTATCAAAGTTGCAAGTGCGATGATGCCTTCGATAATCAACTGTATCACTTCTTTAGTTGATAGCTTTTTCTTATGTTTCTTCGACACTGTTTTCCTCCTTTCTTAGTTGCTTTATTATCAGGTACAATTATATTATATACTAACTTAAAGTTAATGTCAATACTAAAAGTTAATTTTTTTTACTTTTTTTCTTGTATAATATTAACTTTGATTGTATTATAAAAAAAGGGGGTGTTTTCATGTCAACTAATGTTATCACGGAATCTGAATTTAATAAATTATTTTCAAGAAACCTAACCAACTTACTGAATGAACATGAAATGTCACAAGCAGAATTGGCGAAGCTTCTCGGAGTTACTACAGCCTCAACTTCTAACTGGTGTACCGGAAAGAAAACTCCACGCATGGATAAAGTAGATAAAATTTGTAAAATTTTCAACTGTAAACGTTCAGACTTATTAGAGGAAAAAACTCAATCCTCAGTTACTATACCTCATATCTCCCCAACCGAACACCTTGTTCTTGACTCCTACCGCTCTGCCGATGACATTACCAAGACTATGGTTCACAGAACACTGGGAATTGAGGATAAAGTAAAAAGCACTGCTGCCTCTGAAGATGTTATGGAACCAACTACGGAAGATCTGGAAACAGAATATAAAAAAAATGTCTTAGGCTCTGTATCCGAAAAGGAATCTACTGCTTTGAGTTCCATAGGAGACAAAGAAGCGGTAAATGAATAGTTTATTTTTTCAATATTGGGATACAGCGTATACTGTACCCCTTTATTTTTACCACTTATGGCAAATTTCGATCAGTTATCTAATTTTCCCCTTGCTATTCGCTGTTTTATGCTATAATATTTATATCAAAATTACACAAATGGAGGTATGTGATTATGAAAACAACAAAAAAACTTTTTATTTTACTATTGGTAATGGTTCTTTCATTTTCTTTTTATAACACCGAAGTGTACGCAAAAAGGACTGTAAAAATAAATCGCCCCAAGAAAGTTCTTTATGTAGGAATGACTACAAAATTAAAGTTGCTTTATGCAAAAGGTAACATAGAGTGGAAATCAAGCAATAAAAAAATTGCCACTGTTTCCAAAAAAGGGAACGTGAAAGCCAAGAAAAAAGGGATCGTTGTAATTACAGCCAAATACAAAGGAAAAAAGTATAAATGCAAATTAACAGTGAAAGCTAAGAAATCAGATCTATCAAATTATTATAATCCCAGTGTAAACAGAGAGGACAGTGAAGATAGCGAAGATAGTAATGATGATGGCAGCTATATAACGTATGAAAATTACCAAAGTATTACAGCCGGAATGCAGTTTCAAAATGTAATTGATATACTCGGCCAATATACACAAGTCCATTCCAGTTATACACATACGACAGACGAATATAATGAAATACTTCATTTGCAGGAGAAATACGGTACCTGGGGCGATTATCTTTACCATGAGCAAGTAACATATATGTGGAAAAATCCAAATACATTTAACTATATCTATGTTACATTCAATGACAATATAGTTCTAAAAAAGGAGTTTCATTAGCATTGATCCTGTAACGGCTGGGGCAGTTTTCACTGTACCCGGCCTTAGTTTTACCCTGTTGCGCCGGCGCAACTGGATTAACACATCTATTTTTACCTATAATTTTTAAATGGTATGGGTATTGACAAAACAGAAAATTGCATATATTATAATAGTGTAATTAATTTTACACATTATACTGCTCTGGGTTGTACGTCTCTCGGCATACGAGAAGCACCGAACCCCAGAGCATTTTATTTAGGAGGTACATATGAAAACAGCAATTTTAGTTGATGGCGGCTTTTACAGAAGACGTGCCCAAGCTGTATTCGGAGCGAAAACACCAACAGAACGAGCAGATGAACTTGCAAAATACTGCAATCGCCATCTTAAATCGCATGGACAGTCCAGTGAATTATACAGAATTTTTTATTACGATTGCCATCCTTCAAATAAGCGAATTTATCATCCTTTCTCAAAGTCACAAGTTGATTTAGGAAAAACAGATATCTATAATTGGTCAATAAATTTTTTTAACGAATTAAAGAAAAAAAGAAAATTTGCCCTTCGCATGGGTAAACTTGCTGATGAACAAGCATATTATACAATTCGCCCTCTTGTAGTAAAGAAACTATGTAATAACACCATAACCTTTGACGATTTAACAGAAAATGATTTTGTTTTAGAAATTGCTCAAAAGGGTGTTGATATGCGAGTAGGATTGGATATTTCTTCTCTTGCATTTAAAAAACAAGTTGATCAAATTGTATTAATATCTGGTGATAGTGATTTTGTTCCCGCCGCAAAGCATGCAAGGCGTGAAGGAGTTGATTTTATTTTGGATCCGCTTGGTGCTAATATTAAACCTGACTTGTTTGAACATATTGATGGTTTGCGTACATGTGATTCTGCCTACACAAATAAAGATTAAGGCATTCCAGTTATCATTGAATTTTCTTATTGACTATAAATCTACATCATACTATAATAGCCATAATCAAAAACCCTCCCGCACCACCGGGAGGGCACATGGTAACACCAACCAAATGGCTGATATAACCAACACACACTCATATTATATCAGCCTCAATCATATTTTGCAAATATAATTGGGGTATTTTTATGCCCTCTCACAAGAAAAAGGGGGAATTTCTATGCAGAACACGCTTCTTGACACATCTGCGCAGTACGCAATGTACCTTCGCAAGTCCCGTGAGGACGAGCAGGCAGAACAATATGCCGAGGGAGAAACTCTGGCTCGCCACAAAAAAATGCTCTACGACCTTGCTGATCAGTTATCAATCCCAAAGAATCACATTGACATATTTGAGGAAGTGGTTTCCGGAGAGTCAATTGCCGGACGGCCAGAGATTCAAAAACTGCTGCCTCTGGTTTCCGAGCAGTTCTATGCCGGTGTCTTTGTTGTGGAATTTCCACGACTCGCCCGTGGGGACAGCATTGACCAGGGAATCATTACACAGGCTTTTAAATTTAGCGGCACCAAAATTATCACTCCGGGAAGAATTTACGACCTTGACGATGAAAGTGACGAAACCTTTTCCGAATTTGGGCTGTTTATGGCGCGTCAGGAATACAAGAGCATTCGTCGTCGTATGAGAAATGGGGTACTTGCTGCTGCCAAAGAGGGAAAATGGCCTTTTAACCGGACTCCTTTTGGATTTTGCCGTGTAAAATTAGAGCATGAAAAAGGCTGGATCCTTGCCGATGAACCAAGCGAAGTAGCTCTCCGCAAACAGCTCTGGGACTGGTTGACAGAAGATCAGTACAGCATGGGAAAAATCTGTACAATGCTTCACGAACTTGGATATAAAACACGCTACGGAAATGAATGGACCGTGAGCACCCTCACCAATTTCTTTCGAAATCCTGCCTGCATCGGCAAAATTCAGATCAACAACCGAAATGTCCAAAAAAAGGTCGTTGATGGAAAGATCATAAAAAGCCGTCCACGAAATACAAATCCGGATATATATGAGGGACGGCATAAGGGGTATATTACCAAGGAGCAATTCGCAAAAGGCCAGAAAATCCTTGACTCGCACCAGGTACTGCCTTGTCATTCAAATATGCCACTGACCAATCCGTTGGCTGGAATTTTAATTTGTAAGCACTGTGGCCGACACATGATCCGAAAAAAATACACTTCGAGTACCGGTAAGTCTTATGATATGGTCCTCTGCCCAAATAAGTATTGTGACTGTGTTTCCTCCAGCTACCAAGCCGTTGAAAATTCCATCCTTGCCGCCATGCACAGCTGGTCAAAAAACATCAACGTGTTATTTCAAGAGCTAAAACCTCTTCCGGACGAAAAACCGGACTTTTATCAAAATACGGTAACTGCCCTTGAAACAGAAATTGATTCACTGAAAACAAGACTTGAAAAGTGCTATACTTTTTTAGAAACCGGACTCTATTCTCCTGAAGAGTTCATACAACGTCGTCAGAGCATCGAAAATGCTCTTTCAGAACGACAAGCAGCTTATGATACCGCTCTTACTCATTTAGATGAAATAATGCAGATTGAGAGCGGTAGAATCCTATATCTGCCTATGGTACAGAATGTACTTGAGATGTATAACGGTCTGGATACGGCTCAGGAAAAGCACGATCTTTTGTCCTCTGTACTGGAACGCGTCGAATATACGAAGACCGAGCGCAACAAAAAATTTGAGTATGATGTGCAGAAGTATTCGTTAACTTTATATCCAAAATTGCCGAAGTAAAAAGCTATAAGGGTAATCCTCTGAAATTACTCTTATAGCTCATCATAGTCATCAATAGCCTTTGTACCGTTTGCTTTGATATTTTCCTTTTTATTTGCCAAATCGTTATTCTGTATAATCTCCACTATCCTTGTTATGTATTCTTCATCCTTTTCATCAAAAATATATTTCGCTATTATTTTTAGAACACTAATCATCAGAGTTACAAATGTAATACATATGGATGTAAGTTCTACAATATACCTAAGTAACTCAGGTTCCTTCCCTTTTAAAATTATACTTATAAAAATGCCAAAAAATATACTCAATGCCAGCAACATTGCAATACATAGAATAAATAAAGAAACCTGAAAAAATTTTTTTATTGATCTTTTGCTCTCATAACTTTCTACATACGCATTTAATAATTTCGTTACACTCTTGTCTCTCTTATCTTGCTCCTGCGTAATATATGGATCCACATATGTTCTAATATCTCTATCTTTTGATATTTTTTTGACCTGATATCCATACCTCTCATAGGCAACACTTTTTAATATTTTAGATAATTGCTTCTCATAATCATTCTTGCCCATTATTTAACTGTAACTCCTCAATTCTTCTCTCAACCATTTTCTCGGTAGTAACAAATCTTTTTTTAAGGACTATTGTTATCTCGTCATTTCTCAGCCCTGATTTTGTCAGGTTTCTATAAGTATTTTCAAACCTTTCTTTTGGCATTAATAAACACGCCGCAAAAAAATCGGCATCATTCTCCAATTCGTCTTTTCCTTTTTTATGTTCCCTCATAGCAAACAAACCATTATTTTTCTCTTGGGAATAGTGTAAACAAAAATGCCCTAATTCATGAGCAATAATAAATCGATTCCACTCTAATGGTCTTCTTGCATTAATCCCTATTAATTTATCTGTTTCTACTCCCATTATGGATGCTTCGTCAGGCTGAATAATAATAAAACCATCTGCATCATCTTTAATAAGTGCCTTTACAACTTCAAACCCTTGTTTTCTCGCTATCGAAATAACATCTACATAATCCTCTGAAGGTGGAAGTTTTGACTCATTAAGTAGTTTCAATGCTTTTTCTTCTATTTCTGCCTTTGATACATTTTTCATAAAGAGCCCCCAAGCTTTTTTGTATTCTTATTTATTATAGCAGATTTTTAAAAAAAGTACAGATTTTTTTTATTTCCATCATCTCGGGTTCAATTCTTCGGTACCGATATCGGTCAGAACACCTGCCACCCTCTTATCACCGACCGAGTAGCGCTGTGACAAATATCTCTGTGAGGCACCGAGTTCACCATCCGGTCCACCAAATTGACTGATGATCACCTTGGCAAGTTTTGCATTTGGTCTTGCAATTTTTACCGGATACTCTAATGTCTTTTCATACGTCCACATCTATTTGCATCCCCCTTCCCAAGGCCACGGATCTCTGACCCATGTCCATCCGTCACCGGTATCCACCCCGCGGAACGTGATCGGGCCATATGCCGCCTCATAATCCCGCCGGATTTCCTTATTGATCTGCTGATACTTATTGTAATAATCCATTGCTTTTTCATCTCTCGGGTGTGTATCCAGGTACAATCCAATGTCAATGAGAGCAAATGATGTCTCTCTAAAACGCTGCATTAATTTTTCTTTGCTTACATTTGTCATTAGAAACGCCTCCTTCCATAGGCGTTATTCATGCCTGTGCGATTTGCCTGGTTTTGCGGCATGCGTAAAACCGACTGGCATGCGGACTGGGAACCCACAAACGGGAATACGAGATCTTCAAAAATGCTTCCCTGTTCCAGACCGCAGTTGGCATCCACTACATTTTCAAATTCCTGCCACGGTACGTAAGCCATGGCAAGTGGTTTGTTCGAAAGTTTCATAGCTGCTCCTTCATTTTTTTTATTCCATCGTATGTAAAAAAATGTCGAATGTTACATAAAAATATAATAATTTTTTATAATTTATGAGTGGCAAGTTCTAAGTTCCTATGGTATCATAGACATTAGGTAAATGTGATTAAAAAACTTAAAAAGGAGAGTACGCTATGAAAAAATTTGTATGTACAGTATGTGGTTATGTCTATGAAGGCGAAAGCGCACCAGAGTCCTGTCCGGTATGTAAGGCTCCTGCAAGCAAATTCAAAGAGCAGGCTGGTGACAGAGAATGGGCAGCTGAACACGTGGTAGGTGTTGCCAAAGGGGTTAGCGAGGATATTTTGGCTGATCTGCGCTCAAATTTTGAGGGTGAGTGTTCCGAGGTTGGCATGTATTTAGCGATGGCACGTGTCGCTTTTCGTGAAGGCTATCCGGAAATTGGTCTTTACTTCGAAAAGGCAGCTTATGAGGAAGCCGAGCACGCTGCAAAATTTGCAGAGCTCCTGGGAGAAGTTGTCACCGACTCAACAAAGAAAAACCTGGAGCTTCGCGTCGATGCTGAAAACGGTGCTACTGCCGGAAAGACGGATCTTGCGAAGCGCGCCAAGGAGCAGAACCTGGATGCCATTCACGACACCGTTCATGAGATGGCAAGAGACGAGGCAAGACACGGAAAGGCATTCGAGGGACTTCTTAAGAGATATTTTGGATAATTCATACAGGCAATTCATAATTGCAAAAAAAGAGAGGATTCGCAATGAAAGCAGAATCCTCTCTTTTTTTCACGATATAATCAATCCACTCTCCCCCACATCCAAAACAAGTACATCTCCTGTGTGCACTTCATCTGCCAATATCTTTTTGGCCAATAGCGTCTCAACATTTTTTTGCAGATATCGTTTGAGCGGTCTCGCCCCATAGGCCGGCTCATATGCCTGTTCCGTAATATACCGGATCGCCTCCTCGGACAGTGTCAGTTTTAGTTCTTTGTCTGCAATTCTTCGATTGATATCTTCGATCAGCAGACTCACGATTCCACGAATGTCTTCTTTCGTGAGCGGTTTGAACATGATTGTCTCATCCAGACGATTCAGGAATTCCGGTCGAAAATGAGTCTTTAAAAGAGACAGAACCGCCTCTTCACACTCATCTGAAATCGTGCCGTCCTCTTTGATTCCATCTAACAGGTATTCTGCCCCCAGATTTGATGTCATGATAAGGATGGTATTCTTGAAATCCACAGTTCTCCCCTGCGAGTCGGTCACACGCCCGTCATCCAGAATCTGCAAAAGTACATTAAACACATCGGGATGGGCTTTTTCAATCTCATCAAAGAGAACCACCGAATATGGCTTGCGGCGAACCGCTTCCGTCAATTGTCCTCCCTCTTCATATCCCACATATCCCGGAGGCGCTCCGATCAGTCGGGACACAGAATATTTTTCCATGTATTCACTCATATCTATACGAACCATGTTGGACTCGTTGTCAAACAGGCACTCTGCCAGACTCTTGGCCAATTCCGTCTTGCCGACTCCGGTCGGACCCAAGAACAAAAAGGAACCAATCGGTTTTCCCGGATCCTTAATACCGGCACGCGAGCGAATGATCGCCTCTGTGACCCTGGTCACTCCGTCCTCCTGTCCAATAACCCTCTTATGAAGTTCTTCGCCCAAGTGAAGGGTTTTGTTCCGCTCTGTCTCCGTGAGCTTTGCCACCGGAATACCGGTCCAACGGGAGATGATCTTGGCAATTTCCTCATCACTGACGCTCTCATGAATCATCGAGGATTCCCTTTTCTGGATCAGAGTCTCAGCTTCTTTTAGCTGTTCTTCCAACTGTGGCAGCTGTCCGTACTGCAGCTGGGCTGCTCTGTCCAGATCATATTGATTCTTGGCCATCTCGATTTGGTTGTTCACATCTTCGATCTGTGCTTTGATCTCATGTATTTTTTCAACAGATGTCTTTTCATTGTCCCATTTTGCCTTCTGCCCGGCAAATTCTTCCCTGAGTTCGGCAAGCTCTCTCTGAAGACTTTCCAATCTCTCCATACTCAAATGGTCGGTCTCCTTCTTTAGCGCTGCCTCCTCAATCTCCATCTGCATGATACGTCTTTGCACCTCATCCAGCTCTGTCGGAAGCGAATCCAACTCTGTCTTGATCAGGGCACATGCCTCATCCACCAGATCAATCGCTTTGTCCGGCAAAAATCGATCAGATATATATCTCTCAGATAATACGGCGGCCGAAACGAGAGCCGCATCCGTAATCTTTACCCCATGAAACACCTCATAGCGGTCTTTCAGTCCTCGAAGAATGGAAATCGTATCTTCCACGGTCGGCTCATCCACCATAACCGGCTGAAAACGACGCTCAAGAGCCGCATCTTTTTCAATATACATCCGGTACTCATCCAAAGTCGTCGCACCGATACAGTGCAGTTCTCCTCTGGCAAGCATCGGCTTGAGCAAATTGCCGGCATCCATCGCCCCATCTGTCTTTCCCGCACCAACAATTGTATGCAGCTCATCAATAAATAATATAATCTGACCATCGCTGTCGCGCACTTCTTCCAAGACAGCTTTGAGCCTCTCTTCAAACTCTCCCCGGTATTTGGCACCTGCGATCAGTGCTCCCATATCCAGCGCAAACACCTGCTTATTTTTTAATCCTTCCGGCACATCGCCACGGACAATTCGCTGTGCAAGTCCCTCTACCACCGCTGTTTTTCCCACTCCGGGTTCTCCGATCAGAACCGGATTATTTTTGGTTTTTCTGGACAAAATCTGAATCATATTCCGAATTTCCGCATCTCGTCCGATGACCGGATCCAACTTTTGCTCCCTCGCACGCTGCACCAGATCGTATCCGTATTTTTCCAGACTGTCATACACCGCTTCAGGATTATCGCTGGTCACTTTCTGATTTCCTCTTATTTTTGATAGGGCCTGTAAAAAGCGCTCGCGGTCAATCCGAAACTCCTTTAGCAGTTCTTTTACTTCTCTGGACGGTTTTTTCAACAGACTCAGAAACAAATGCTCGACCGAGACATATTCATCTCCCATCGCCTTTGCCTCATTTTCTGCGTAGACCAATACTTTGTTCAGGTCATTTCCAATATAGACCTGTCCACCGGACACCTTTGGCCGCCTCTGAATCTGCCCCTCGACCTGAGCCAGAAAAACATCGGCATCAATGTCCATTTTTTCCATTAATTTTGCGAGCAGACTATCCTCTACTGTCATCATTCCATATAGCAGATGCTCCTGAGCAATTTCCTGATTGTCAAAATCATATGCTATTTTTTCCAGATTGTTAATAATCTCTAATGATTTTTGAGTAAATTTCGTAATATTCATACATCTTCACTCCCTTCTACGCAAATAAAAATGGTGCACCCGGTATTCTTCCGGCTACACCATTACTATAACACTAGTATTAGCACTCGTCAAGAGTGAGTGCTAATACTTTTTCTTTTATTTTACTCTTCCGTGCTGTCGTCTGATTCTTCTTCCTCATCGTCATCTCCTGCCGATTCATCCTCAGCGTCATCAATGACTGTGATCTTGCAGACTGCTTTCTTCCCACTTCCATCGGTTGCCTTTGCGGTAACAGTTGCGGTTCCCGAGTCCTCTACCGATACATATCCATTGCTGTCAACCGTAACAACTTCTTTATTTGAGGAAGTCCACTTAACCGTCTGAATCGTCGCATTGGTCGGTGAAACCTTTGCCACTAACTGATAGCCGATACCAGTAGAACTTGAAACATCGGAGGAATCCTCGGAATCATCCTCGGTATCTACTTCCTCTGTATCGCTATCATCATCCGAACTGTCATCGGAACTGTCGTCGGAGCTGTCATCCGAACTGTCATCGGTGGATGCCGAATCTGTCGTGGTATCCGGAATGTGCAAAGTGAGAGATTTTTTATTCAGACTGATTTTCTTCACTTTCAGATTCTTCTTTGATACCGTTACCTTAATCGTTGTTTTTTTCTTTGGGTTGTACTTCGATGCAACCGTAATCTTGGCAGATCCAATCTTCTTTCCCTTGATCACACCGCTCTTACTCACCGTAGCAACCTTTGTGTTGCTACTCTTGAAAGATATCTTTTTCATTGCTTTAGTGACTTTGACACCTTTTTTCACACTGAGACCCACTTTTAATTTTAATTTTTTTCCTTTTCCCAGTGTTACTTTCTTGCCCTGTACATTCGTAACTTTTACACTCTTTATACTGCTTTTCTTTGCTTTTGCAATCACAACATCCTGTACGCCATTTACGGAGTAGGATGTCATCACAGCAAAGGCAAGAACGCAAGCAATCAAACGCATAATCCTCCCTCTCATATCGTATACCGTCCTTTCATAAAATATAGTACTCTCATTATACAAATTGGGCAAAAATATGTCAATAGCTTGTGACAAAAATGTGCCATATTTCAGCTGTTTTTTTCAGCTGTTTTTTCCTGGTATTTTATCCTCAGATTTATAACGATTCCCAGTGCAAGAAGCGACCAGAATACAGGTGCCACCGTGACAGTTGAGTCATTGGCAATTCCGGTTATCAGATATCCCGTCACCGAAATATAAATCGCAAATCCTACTTTCTCTGTAAAGGTGCGCAGCGGTCTCTTCCAATATAAAAGAAGCGATTTTATCCAGTACCATCCCATCAGGAAAAGGTAGGCCACCAGTGATAACATTCCTGTCTGTACCCATGTCTGAAAATACATATTATGCGGTTTTGTCACAGGGACACCGTCATAATTCATGTTCGTTTTTCCTACATAATCATCATTCGGAAATACTTCCGTAAAGGTATTTGGTCCCGAACCAAGAAACAGATATCTTTTAAATAGCGGAATCGTTCTTGACCATATATATCCTCTCTTATCACCAAAATGCTGATTTTTTTCAAAACCAAAGGACGGTATCTCCCGCAGATCATCCAACTTGCCCAGAGCATTGTAGACCATATAAGTGTCATCTACTTTGGCAATCGTCCACGCTTTGTTGATCTCCGGATTGGAAACCTCGACCGCTTCATATGTGTCTGCCTCCTCTCCCACGGAGATGGTTTTTGGCGAAAAACGGATCATCGAAAATCTCTGATCATCTGGCGTATAGTAATTCTTCTCAGAATCTTTTATAAGTTCCAATTCTGTCTGCTGTTCATCCCTCGCTGTCACAGGAGCAGAGATCTCTCCTGTGACCTGAACATAGATCGTATCACCGTCCACGGTTGTAACCGCGAGTCCTTTGGATGTTGATTCCATCTTCTTTATCATATGATAATCTTTGGTCGGACGAATCAATTTATTGACTCCAAATTGTATTTGCTCCGGAAACATAAAACACATCACTGTGATCAGGACCCCCACGCCTGCTGCCCCGAGTAAGATTTTCTTTATCCCCCAAGCCTCAAGTAAATTGGGAAAACGAATCACAGCAACAAAAATCAGACTTGCTATCACTCCAATGCAGCCCGTCAATGACTGAGAGCCAATCAGCGTCACCGTCATCAGGCAAGTGCCGGCAATCGACAGGATCGTCCAAAAGATCGGTATTTTCTTCCACTCAATGAGCGCCACAGCAAGTAAGACAGGAAGAACCAGCGCAGCATAGGATCCCACATAGTTGGGATTATAAAGCGTCGCATACACCCATCCCTCAGAAAAATTAAAGGAAAACTTCATTTTGCGAGAACTCATCAGATTCATGATGGCTTGTCCCAGATCGCTCCGAAACAAATCCATCCCCAAATACTGAAACGTTCCAATGAGTCCCATGATAAAACTGCCAATTATGACTGCATAGCACAGATAACGAATCTGCCGGTCCGAGTCGACCACCAGACACACGTAAAAAAAGACTGTCACATATGCCAAAATAACATTGAGTCCTTCCCACTGCTCATAACTCCCCAAAAGTGCAAACGAGCGATATTCAGAGAACACCGCTGATCCCGTCGCAAGTAACAGATACAGAAAAATCCAGAGCATCTCCGGTGTCTTTATCCGTTTCCACACCGGATACCACGCTGCATCAATCACGGAGATGGTGAGCATCGCAACCATGATAAGGGCAAGCAGAATCAACATCTGGCCTTTCCAATATAAAAAAATGTCGACCCACTGATCGTTGCTCGAAAACCAAGGAAACTTGCTCATCCCTGCATCGTACGTCTTTGCCGATGAGATCAGTGGCACAAAGGCAATCACCAACATAACCGGCGATAATCTCCACAACTTCCAGACCGGTTCTATAAAGGTTCCACTCTGAACTACCTTTGTATTTTTTTTCTTCTGCTTCAACGTTTTTTCCTCCATTCGTAATCCATTCGTAAAAAACTACTCTCTGCCCGCTTGAAACATACCGCCCAGCATACCACCGCACACGCATAAGAACAAGGTCGATAAACAGCCCGGAAAACCAGCAAAAACCTCACGATTTCCAACCATGGATACCAGCCACAAAATCAAAAAATAGGTAATTCCGGTCATCAGCCCCCAAAAAAATCTTTTTGAGGAATATCTGCGGCTCACCACTGCCCCGCCGACAAAACAGGAGAGCACATAGGAAAACAGAATCCCACCACGAATCACATTGTCCGAGATGTTTCCCTGATAGACCAAAAATGCCAGCAACAGCATCAGCACTGCTGATATTCCATAAGAAATAAAAATTCCTTTCATCCAACCAAGACCAATTCGCTTTTTCATAGCCAACCTCATATTTGTTTTCTCTTCTATAAAATATGATTCTTTTCAAAAAAATAGAACTATGTTATGATAGAGAAAACTGACTCATATTTTACATATAGATAGGAGATTACTATGCAATATATCGATTTACATGTTCACTCAACTTTTTCGGACGGTACCTGTAGCCCGGAAGAACTCGTGGATATCGCCCTTCACACCAATCTTGTTGCCATCGCACTTACCGATCACGACACCGTTGATGGGGTCGACCGCGCGATTGAGGCATCCAGTGGCACTCCTTTAGAAGTTTTGTCCGGCGTAGAACTCTCCTGCGAATACGTCATTTCTCCGGAGAGAAAAAAAGAAATCCACATTTTGGGATATCGCCTGGATCACAAACAGCCAAAACTCCTCGAAACACTCCAGACGGTTGCCCGTGAAAGAGATGAGCGCAACCAAAAGATGTGCGAAAATCTTCACGCAGACGGCTTTCCAATCACCTATGAGGAATTGAGCGCCCGCTTTGGCGAGACCATTCTCACAAGGGCACACTTTGCGCGTTTTCTCCTCGAAAAAGGTGCTATACCGAGCATTGACTCGGCCTTTAAAAAAATTTTGGCACAGGATGGTCCCTACTTTGTATCACGCAACTATCTGACCCCAAAAACCGGAATCGAACTCATCTTAGAGGCCGGAGGGATCCCCGTATTAGCTCATCCGCTTCTCTACAAAATGTCCGTGTCAGAACTTCGCAATCTTCTGACCGAACTAAAAAGCTACGGTCTGAGAGGCATTGAGGCGATGTACTCCCGCAACCGCGGTACCGATGAGGCTTTTGTTCGCAAACTCGCCAATGAATTTGACCTGTTCATTACCGGTGGCAGTGATTTCCATGGTGCCAACAAACCAGATCTGCGTCTTGGCAGAGGCGAGGGCAATCTGTTTATCCCCGCGATGCTGCTCGCCAATTTGAAATGAGATTCCCGGCAGCCCCTGTCACATCTTTTTGACCGACTACTGCAGATATGACAGCTGCTCCCGCAACTCCCGTCTGTGGGAGCAGGAAAATATTGTCCTCATTGACTCCCCCTATCGCAACGACCGGGATCTCTACTTTTTCACATATCGTTTTCAATTCATCTAAAGTGATATGGGTTGTATCTGCTTTTGTGGAAGTTCCAAAAACATCTCCCACGCCGAGATAATCTGCCCCCGCCTTCATCGCATCCACTGCTTCTTCACAATTGTGGGCAGTCGCCCCGATCAGCTTATCCTCTCCCAAAATATTGCGGGCCACCCGCACCGGCAGATCATTCTGTCCCAGATGAACGCCATCGGCATCGACCGCCAGCGCAATATCCAAACGGTCGTTGATGACCAGCGGCACTTCATAGGCATCGGTAATCACTTTTACATCCTTGGCCAGGCGATAAAAATCTTTGGAAGAACACTCTTTCTCCCTCAACTGTACGATTCCCACTCCCCCTTTGATGGCAAGTTCCACACACTCTTCTATTGTTTCCGTCGTCATACATTTGCGATCGGTACACAAATACAACGTATAATCCACTTCCGGTTTCATCTCTATCTCTCTCCTAAAAATCGATCTACTTCTTGTGCGTACTCCGGTTTCTGATCTTTAATTCTCTCCATCTCCTCTACGCACTGTTCTATAATACCTGTATTGTACTCTAACTGCTCACGTAATTTCTGCCTGCGGACATTTAATTCGTGCCGAATCTCTACCATCTCTTTGGGTTCGAACAGCGCTCTCGCCTGAGAGTACCAGATTTCCTTGTCCTTTACACCCAGATTCTGAAGCTGCTGTATCAAAATCTGATTCATCTCATGAAGCTGAATGGTTCCCTCCCTCTGTCTTGCCCACTCACGCTTCGCCTTTCGATATTGTCCAAAAACAAAATCCAGCTCCGTGGCATTTCTGACCTGATATTTGTGATTCATATAATCAAGTGTGCGTACATTGTTATAATACTTTAACTTGACCTTGTTGGACAGCGCAATCGCCCGGTTGCACTTCCTCTCGGTGATCACCATATCAATCCGGTTCTTTCGCGCCTCATTTAAAATAATCGCTGCAATCACAAAGGCAAATGCCGCGGTTGCTAAAAACGGGACCGTAATGTCTACCTTGAAGCAAAAGAGCAGTGCCAATAACATCGACCCAAATGCCACCAGAAGAATCGCCAGCACCTTCCCGATGCTCTTGAGAGTCTTCTGTCTCTTAATAATGTCCGCCTTGTCGGCAAGCAGAAGATTTTTTTCACTACCCAGCTGTCGCAAATCATTCTTTATTTTCATCTGATATTCTTCATATTCCTGTAATTTCTGAATGTCATCAAAAACAATCGCCTCGTATGTCTCCATCGCCCGTCTCTGCGCATCCGTCATCTTGTAGCGCTGTTTTTGAAGATATTCTCTCTCTTTGAGCAGCTCCACAATTCTCCTGGCAGCCGCTAAAAGTTCCTGTTTGTCCTCCACCGGAGCCTGATCGATGAGCTGAATATCCTTTAGGTATGATGTCACCTGCCCATACTCAAATTTTATATCACCGCACTGTCTCTTTGCCTCGAGAATCACATCATAGAGCCGCTGCAGATAGGAAAGACGAGCCTTGTCATCCCTAAGGTCTACTTTTTCGCGCTCAAAATTCACTTCAACCGCCTCGTCCTCAAGAACCTCCTGTTCCGAATCTGCTGCCGGTTCCCTGACCTCTTCCTGCTGTACCCTCTTTTTCTTAAAAAACCAACGAAACGCCACCGGTCAACCTCCTTTGCCTCACCTCAGCTGACATATCCTTCTATAAACTGCTTTTTATAGCGCTCCAGATCATCCGGCTGGTCCGGAGTAACGACAACACTCTGATATGCCTGCCGGTATTCCTTGCGCACGCTCTCGATCACATTTTGGGGCAAGCCGATTGCCACTGCCTCCTCTTCAAATTCCTTCTCTTTCTCTTCCATCAAAAGAATCCAGAGAAAATGTTTTAGGGAATTGATTTTATGGTTGCGGGAATATGCCTCTTTGAAATCATTTTTGGCCTCATCAAAAGAGGAAATGTAGAAATGAGCAATTCCCTGATTGTGCAATAAATCGCCATATTCCTCCGGAGTAAAATTCACCGCAAAACTTCCATGCAGCAATTTTCTGTATTCCGTCAGACTTCTGCCGTAACATCCTGCGCGCAGATAATTATCCGCCTTGATTTTTTTCTTTTTATAAATCGGCAGACTCTCAATATCATCCATAATCTGGATCAGCTTGCGAATTTCCGCCTCGCGATAATAGTCACATCCACACAGAATCGTCACTACCAGATCTTTGAGTTTGGGTTTGCCCTTCAGCATGGACCGAATCTTGTCAGCGAGCGCTCTGCATTCAATCTCATGCTCCAGCCAGTCCGCCAGCGAATCCTGAAAAAAATCTTCATTGATCGTATAGATATTGTGATATACTTCATAACACAACTCCTCAATCGAATATACCTTTTGATTGGTAAATGGCATCTCATAAGGTGTATGTGCGATTTTGCCTTTGCACAAAATAAACATACATTTCCCCCTTTTATCTCAGCGATATTGTCTTTTCCCAAATCCGGTTTGAAGTCGGAAAGAATTCTCCAAATCCCTCATCTTTTACTGTGACGATACAGGTATTGGCATCCTTGAACCGAAATCGTATCTTCAGGCGGCAGTGCCTGTCTTTTTTTCCGATGACCGGATCCATCCCAATCATAAACTGTCTGACTTCTTTGGTAAAAATGTCACACACTTTGAGATCCAGCTCCGTGTCCCCATCCGGTATCACTTCTATTTCTTCATCCACCTGATACCATGGAACTCCCGGTTGAACGATCACAACCTCCTGCTCTTTGGCATCGGTATAAAATGTCGTCATCCACTGATTCATGACACAGTCATCATCTAAAATCAGATATTCTTTTTCTCCCTCTTTCTGACTGAGCTCTCTCGCTGCATAACAGGCACCGCTCACATACAGATTATCCCCCTGAAACAGTCTTCTTCCCACACATAATTTTCGCATCAATTCATCTGACCACTCGCCTTGAAATCCACTTCCGGTCATATAGAGCGAGGAAAGAATCTGTTTATGAATCCCTCGATAGACAACGTTTTCCAACACGACTGCCTGAGTCGTTGGATCCTGCTGTATGGTTCGAACTGCCTCATCAAAATTTTTTTCGTCTACCCGGACAGGCATTGGTTTTTTTCTTCGATCCACTTGCATCTGATAATATCTGAGACCGTTCCCATCATAGTCAAATACTCCGACATCATTGACCCACAGCTCTTTTTTCTGTGCCATCATATAGTAGAGAAATGTTTGCTTGTGACCCAGTACGCAGGCGCGGTCTTTTCCGATTCCAAGAAGATCAAGGGCATCATAAAGAATCTGCACAAACTCCGGGGTAGCCTCTTTGACCGTCACAACCAGCTGCAAAATCGTCTCCGATGGATACTGCTGTCTGGTCGCCATCAATGTTTTTCGAAAATAATATGCCAGAATTTTTACGGGATCTGCCACTTTTCCATCGATCAGAATCTCTTGGCCCTTCTGAATGCGGTCCACAAATCCTGTCATCGGCATCTGGTCATCCAGTAAAATCGCTGTGTCGTACATGGCATATGGATTTTCCTGCGTCTGTCCGACCAGCTTTGGCTCTTTTGTCTGAGAATCAAAGACCGCCAGCTGCGTCTTTTCATTTCCCAGATCGTATCCCAGCAATAATGTGTGCTCACTCATTCTGATTCCCTCCTTTCTCACTCAATCGTAAATAATTTTGCCGCTGTCTGTCTGGTCTTTTCATATGTCTGTCTCAACTCATGATACGTCTTCTCATCACCTTTCTCATTCGCCCGTATCATCTGATTTACCATATTAAAATATCCCTGTGAACGGCTCTTTCCTTCGCCCGGTTTGACAGTCACCGGTTTTGTCCTGTTCGATGTCTCCTCTTCTTCCACAAAACAGGTTCTTTGCTCACCGGCAAACAGACATATTTTTTTCGTATAAATTCCATCAAATACCTGTTCCATCGGAACGACCACTTCTTCTTTGTCTCCCTCTCTCATATGAAGGAACACTTCCTTGTCCGTCCCGCTGTAGTGCTCGATCAATAGAGTATCCTCGATCTCATGCGGAACCGTGACTTTTCCCACGAATCGTTTCATAAAGGATAAAATCAGTCCGTCTGCCACACAATCCTCCAGATGGCGCACGATAAATTCTTCCTGCTTCTTTGCATAGTTCCCCTCTTTGCTGTATCTTTTGAGGGTTGCCAGGACCATGATTTTCTCCTGTACATAAAAGGCCTCTTTCTCAATCTTGACAAAAATCTCTTCTTTCAAATCCACCAGATGCTCCACCAGATACTCATAGGCATAGTAGGACAAAAACGCCTTTACCAACATGCGGTTGGAACCATTTTCATAGTAATCCGAAAATATCTCCTCGTATCCCCCCGGATTTTTCCCCGTAAAAATCACCTGGCCTAACAGTCTCTCCTTGGATCCATCCCCGATCTGCGATGGGAGTATCGACATACACTTTTTAAATATCTGCGTGAGCGCCTGTGTGGAACCCATGTAATATTTGAGCAGATAGTCCATGATTCCCTTGTCATAGCACTTTTCCTGATAGAGTTTATACGACCACTTCATCAGGATCGGGATAAATTCTCCCTGTCTTTGTTGTATCTGCTGTGCTGTCAACATCGCAAGCGCTTTGGTTTCACAACCCTCTGTCCCATATTTTAAAAGGATTTTATAAGCCTTGTCATACATCCCCCGGTAAATGTACGCAGTCGCAATCTTCCCCAGCTTATCTTTTGGCATTTTCTCCGGAATTATGTGGTCTAATACCTCAAGCAAATAAGAGCTCTCTCTTGTCTGACTGTAATAGTCGAACAGACAAAGCAGCAGCCGGCTCTGATCAAAATCACTCAGGCACTCCAACTGCATTAACCGATGAAGAGTCCCTGCCTGTTCCGGTGTCATGCGCACGCTTCTCATGGCCTTGACGGCCAAAAAAACCAGCAAATGCACATTCTGAGATCCCATTTCATAGCAGCTCTGTGCCAACTCATCCAAATGAAGAATCCGGGTCAGGGTATAATCCACCGTTCCCGCCAGATAATGTCCATCCCGATCCACGAAAAATAGCTGATAATTGGGAGTAAATATCTGAATCATTGCCTGTTGATTGTGCAGCGGATAAACCAGCTTCTCCCTCATCTCACGATGAAGGACAACGACCGATTCAATCTGCGGTGCATGACAGGTGAGTCGATAGTGAAACATTACGGATGGCAGATGTCCTGCAATCGTCTCATCCATTGTTTCCGGTCGAAACAGTTCCTCATATAAGACAGCGATATCCTCGCTCACCCGGTGATACGAGATCTGCTCCATGGCAAATGTATGGATTTCTTCCTGATACATCGCATACAAATCCGGTCTCTCTTTTTTCTTTTTGATCACATAAGAATACAAAAAAGCCTTACAAGTGTCATTTAAATGATTCTCATATTGAAAATAAGACAGCACTGAATCCGGCAGCGAAAAAGTCGTCTCAAAATCAATTGTATACATATAGTATTCATATAACTCCGTGATGCGAAGCTTTTCTTTGATGCCAAGTTTAAACCACGAATGATATTTTTTCTCCCGTTTCTGTGCCCGGATCAACATGCCGCAAATACTGTACAGCGTCTCAACCAGCCCGTACTCTTTATATAGTTGTTCCAGCATTCCAAAGGCAAGCGAATCCCATGTCATCATTCTCTGAGTCAGAACACTCACTGTCATCGCAATCTCTCTGGTCATCATTCCATGGCGGACACCGTACTGAATCGCACAGACGACAGCCGGATCCAGAGATGTTACCACAGACGGCTCTTCTATGTATACCCGCATCAATTCCGAATACAAAATCGGGCTGTTGTTCCCCTCTTGAATTTTCAGACTGATATCCTCTGCTTTTTTTTCAGCCGACTGATATCGCTCATCCAGACGAAGGCGCAGAAGAAAAAACACAACACTGTCATACCCCTGGGATTCATAGACATCCATCAACCGGCATATCCGCTCTCTCTCCTCTTGACGCTGACTTGCTTTGTACTGAACATATTGGACCAAAAGATAGTTTTCTACTTTTTGACTGTCATCTCCCACGGAAGGCATAGGCAGATCTTGTGCTTCCCTGTAAAAATCTAATAGTTTTTCTTTTTCTCCCAGTTTAACACTCAGATACCCATGAACAGCCAGCTCATATCCGACACATATCTGGTCGATGAGTTCTCCTTTTTCATGAATCCATTCTTTGAGCTGCTCACTCTCGTCCGGTTTTTCCAAAAGAGTAAGGTAGGCGCGATAGAGCTGCACCCCCTGTGCATGGATATCCAGTTTATCATGAATCTGTTCTTTCGTCTTTTCGTCCCACGCAGATATCTCAATCTCTTTTTTCTCATAGCGGGATTCAAAAACAAGACTGCCCGTGCGCTTTCCTTCGCCTACCAGGTCGGCACAGACCGTAAATGGTATCGTCGCTTTGCCATCCGCCTGAAATTCGGATGTGTGAATGATGTCTGTTGCCGGCCGGATAAAGTCCTCTGTCGAACTAATGCGAATCGCAACATTTCCCCATGTGTTGATCTTGATCTCCACAACATCCTCAATATCCTTTTGATTCAGTGCATATTCAATTTCTTTTCTGCTCCCGGATGCCGGATGAATAATCTGGAAGCGAACCGCATCTTTCTTTCCCATTGCCACCAGAAATTCTTCCATGCTTTGTTGTTTATTATTTTTGTGTACCAGATGATCATAAAGTCGTTTTCCCATCTCATCGCGATAGAGAAATTGTCTTCGAAAGGAAGGGCTGTGAAAGAGAGCCACCGCCTCTTTGGGATCCCTCTCAATCCGTTTTCGGATATCGGCATAGTCACGGATTTCACCATATTCGTCTTGCAAAACCGCAGGCACGACATTTATCTGATACGGAAGTTGTTCCTCTCCACAATCCGTCACCAGATACAGCTGACCTTTCAGACACTTTCCGGCTGCTAACTCTCTGGCATCTACTTCCACGGTCAGCTCATTCTCTGCTGCGTGAAAGACAGGAAGAAACGATATATGCGGATCGTCCGTTGAGCCAAACCCTTTTATGACCGTGGCACGACGATTCTTTAATCCAAAGGAAACGGACTTCTTTTCCCCCTCGATTACATCGAATGCCAATCGATCCGGTGTCAGTATCAATTCCGGTGTTTCGTAAGTAAAATTTCCTTTTGCCAGGGACAAAACTTTCTCTCTCATCTGCAACCTCACTATTTTCTTGAGTAATCAATATATCCAATTCTATAGTATACCATTTTTTTAGCCATATTGAAATAGTTAATTGACGAAAAACACAGATGCCGTTATAATATTTGTTATTAAACGAGAGTTGGAGGTCTTCAACATGAATATGAAACCAAAAGAACATTTTCACGGAAGTGATTTAGAAAAAATCGAAAAGATCTATGGCATCCGCAAGGAAGATATCATCAGCTTTTCTGCCAATGTCAATCCCCTCGGAGTCTCCTTTCGCCTGAAAGAAACTCTGACCCGGCACATTGATGCCATTACCACCTATCCCGACCGTGAATACACTTCGTTGCGCCAATGCATCGGTGAATATGTACAGACCGATTACTCCAACATCGTAGTTGGCAACGGTTCCACGGAACTGATCTCTCTCTTTATCCAAAGCGCACATCCCAAAAAGGCCCTGATCGTGGGACCTACGTACTCAGAGTATGAACGAGAAGTTTCCATGGGTGGCGGACGCTCCCACTATTTTAGCCTTACAGAGGACAGTGAATTCCGCCTGAATACATCGGCTCTGACCGAAGAACTCTCTCATGATGTCGATCTTTTGATTCTGTGTAATCCAAACAATCCGACATCCTCTGTCATTAAGCGCGGACAGATGCGTGAGATTCTCGACTACTGCAAGCGCAAATCCATCATGGTAATTGTCGATGAGACCTATGTGGAGTTTGCCCAAAATCCGGATGATGTTACGGCAGTTCCTCTGACTGAATACTACAATAACATTGTCATTCTGCGCGGTATATCCAAATTCTTTGCCGCTCCGGGACTCCGTCTGGGTTATGCGATCTGTGGCAACCGGGATCAATTAAAAGAAATTAATCAGAAAAAAAATCCGTGGACCATCAATTCTCTTGCGGCCATTGCCGGAGAAATCATGTTCACGGATACAGAGTACATAGAACAGACACGAAAACTCATTGGTTCTGAGCGCGAGAGAATCTGTGCGCGTCTGAATGAAAATCCTCTTTGCAAGGCATATCAGGCGCATGCCAACTTTGTTCTGCTCAAAATCCTAAATGAGCACGTCACATCCGAGGATCTGTTCGATGCTGCCATACGCAAAAACCTCATGATTCGTGACTGTTCTACATTCCCTTTTTTGAATCACAAATATATTCGTTTTTGTTTTATGCTGCCGGAACAAAATGACCGGCTCTTAGACGTCCTTTTTGAGGCATTGTCCCACTGATGAGATCTCACTCCTCGCCATTCCAACAATAGGTACAGAGTTTTTCTGTATCTAGTCCAACGGATTCCAGCATATCATCCAGTCGGTTATATCGAAGCGATGTAAAATTCAGTTCTTTTCGAATTTCTTCTACCATCGCTTCGTATTTGGCTGAATCCGGATCCACATATTCTTTCAGAACCTCATCTGAGACATCTTCTGTCCCCTCTAATCTGGCGATCACCCGTCTTGTAATAAGTTCCATATCCGAATTCGAGCGTGAGAAATTCACATATTTGCATCCGTAAATCAGCGGTGGACAGGCCGGGCGGATGTGCACTTCTTTTGCTCCGTTCTGATAGAGAAATTCTGTCGTCTCTCTCAGCTGTGTCCCTCTGACGATCGAGTCATCGATCAACAAAAGGCTCTTGTCCTTGATCAGATCCAAAACCGGTATCAGCTTCATTTTGGCAACCATATTTCTCATACTCTGATCCGTCGGCATAAAAGATCTTGACCATGTCGGTGTATATTTTATAAATGGTTGCGAAAACGGAATCCCTGACTCATTGGAGTAGCCAATGGCATGAGCCGTCCCGGAATCCGGAACACCTGCCACTATGTCCGGATGGACATCCCCTTTATCTCTCTTTGCCAGACACGCACCGCACCGGTATCGCATCTGCTCTACATTGATTCCCTCATAACTGCTGGATGGATACCCATAATATACCCACAAAAAGGTACATACCTTCAATTTTCCATTCGCCTGCGAAAGAACTTTCACATCCGAATCGGTAATCAC
Organism: uncultured Eubacteriales bacterium; assembly: GCA_900319095.1. Lineage (GTDB taxonomy): Bacteria > Bacillota > Clostridia > Lachnospirales > Lachnospiraceae > Eubacterium_F. The sequence goes on from ONNE01000191.1 coordinate 29,834, forward strand.
ATCAATCTCTCCCGGTTCCAGCTGCTTATAATTTTGATATCCCAGCTTCTGATAGGCAAAATCCTCAAAGGAAATGCAAAAGCCATCCTCATTCTTTCCAACCAGAACCGGTGTGCGGCCAAATTTGTCTCTTCCCGCATAAATCCCTTTCGGGGTCATGAGCATCAGAGTCAGAGACCCGTCTACGGCATCCAATACATATCGTATCCCTTCAATGAGATTCTGCTTTTGATTGATCATTGCTGCCACCAATTCGGTCGCATTGATGTCGCCTCCACTCATTTCGAGAAAATGAGAGTGTCCGTTCTCAAAAACTGTTTTTAACAATTCATCCTTATTATTGATCTTGCTCACGGTCGTGATTGCATAAGTGCCGTGGTGTGAGCGCACAAGAAGTGGCTGAGGCTCATAATCCGATATACAGCCAATCCCCATATAGCCTTTCATTTCCCGGACGTCTTTATCAAACTTTGTACGAAATGGAGTGTTCTCAATATTGTGAATCGAACGATCAAAATCCTTTCCATCGTACACCGTCATCCCACCTCGCCTGGTCCCCAGATGAGAGTGATAATCCGTCCCAAAAAACAAATCTTTTACACAATCTCTCCTGCTCACTACGCCAAAAAAACCGCCCATGTCTGTCTTTCCTTTCCTATCTTATCAAGTATGTTAAAAACTACCACTTCTTCCACCATGCGTAGCTCCCGAAGAACTCCGGTGCGTACTGCTTCCCCCACCGGACGAGTTCTCCTTCGGTTTGACACGCCGGTCTACCGTCCGATACAAGAACACATCCCGGCTCTCAGACACATTCATACTGCCTTTTTTCACATATTCATTTGCCATTGTCTGCTGATGAACGGTCTTTAATTGTGCCTGCATACTTCCCACTGCGATCAGAGCAATTATCAAGCCCACAACAAGGGAAATCAAAATCCATTTTGCTGGGAGCATCCCCTTTGGAAGATTTCTCTTCGTGTACGGCTTTCCCGTTTTGGCCTGGGTAATAAAGTCATCGCATAGCTGCGCATAGGTAGAAAATGCCTCTGCATATTTTCCTTTGCTCAACTGCGGTTTGAACTTCGTCTCCATATATGCCAATCCGTCATCCGTAAATGCGGTAATACCGTATCCCCGTGTACTCAGATGCCATTTTCTGTCCTGTTTGCTCACAAGCAAAAGAATACCATCGCGGTCAGTTCCATATCCATAACCATTGTAATCGAAATAGTCATCGGCATATGCCTGAACATCTTTATCTTCCAGCGATTGAATCGTCACAACTACTACATCGTTTTGCTGGCGCTCACTGATCTCATCCAGCTTTTGTGAAAGTTCACTCTCCTGGGAATCCGTCAGATAGTCCGCCTCATCCACCAATCTTGGCGGATGCGCTGAGTCATCAGCCGCTGCCAAAACCACCGTTGACGGAAGCAGACAGATAAGAACCGCCATCACACACAAAAACCACTGTCTTTTTATTATTTGCATCTTCATCTGTCTCACCTCCTATATAATTCCCAACAGCCACAGTCCCCATGCAACCCCATAAGTTGCAAGTCCAGCCACTGCTGTCAGACCTAACCGCCACTTCATCGCTGCCGATTTATCCACCGGAAGATCGCCCACGAATTTACCGGTCTGACCATTCATGGCAAAGGTGTACTTTTTCCCCTGCCAGGTCGTATTGAGCAGCCATACCGGATAGAGCGCATACTTTGCCTTTCCATTCTTTAACTGGATGCTTGTGTATTCCGGCACGACACTCGCATATCCTTTTACGGTGTCCGCAAAGGATTGCTCCGTACTCTTTTTAATTCGCTGGTTCGCATGATCGATACTCTGCTCAGCCGTCACATCATATTTATCTGCCAGATAACCGGCCAGATATGCCGTCTGGAAATCTACGGCATCACGAAAATCAAACGGTTCAATCGACTCCATGAGATCGTCCGGCATACGTTCTGAACCATCCACCGGCACGCGCTCAAACGCAATCTTTCCACCGCGACTGACAGCAAAGAAACTCGTCTCTGTATACTCATAATTCGAGTCGCTCCATGCACGTATCTTAGTCGCTTTATATCGGATGTTCGCATCTGCGTCCGCATCAAAAAGCCAGAATGGTACATAGACACCCTTGATCTCATCAATGTGGTTTTCATCCTTAAACACTTTCGGAAGGAGTCTTTTGCCGGACAAGTGATTCTTCAGACCCTCTTTGGCTGCTTTTTTGTCCAGCTTAAAAGGTATGACATAATCCGGACGGAGAGCCCCCGAGAACTGGCCGCTCATCACGATCGGATTGTCACAATACGGGCATGAGGTAGCTGCTGTCGTCTCATCTGCTACAATCTCGCCACCACAGGATTTACAAACATAGCTGCGAAGCCCTTCTTCCTCTCCCTGCTCCCACTCAGAACCGGCCTGTGTCTCCCAATTCATATCATCCGGTTTCTCATTTTTAAGCTCTTCATCATAACTTTTCAGTGTCTCCATCTCAAATTCTGTATCGCAGAACGGACACTTCATCTTCTGAACCGTTGCATCAAATTCAATTGCTCCGCCACAGCATGGACACTTATATTCAAATAACTCTGACACCTGGTCTGTCTCCTTTCTACTGGTTATATATGATAGGCGTTTGCGAAACGCCACAAGCCGCATAATTACGGCATTTTTTTGTTACTAAAATCAAAAATCTCCTCACGGTTTGTGGTATA
>ONNE01000075.1 GCA_900319095.1 uncultured Eubacteriales bacterium
TATCATCCAATGTCCTGCTTTCTTTTACCGAAGTACATCCTGTCAGTAAAATAACGAGCATCAATAAGATTCCCTTTTTCATCCTTTGCACATCTCCTCTCTATCCCCCGACAAAAATCTCCTGTAAGTAATATCAATACCGAATGCCCCCAAAGGTGCTGTGAATAGAATCGCTATCACGGAAACGGTCAGCACAATTTGTCCGCAAGAAAGCCCCATGGCTAGAGGCAATCCTCCGATTGCAGCCTGAACGGTGGCTTTCGGAGTGTATGCAATCATGCAAAACACTTTTTCTTTAAAATTCAATTTAGTCCCAATCAGACATACGAACACACCAAGCATTCTAAATAACAGGACGCACATAATAAGTATGATCACCCTTACCCCCGCTGAAGAAACACTACTGATTGAAACGGATGCTCCTACAAGCACAAATAAAAAAATTTCTGCAACCGTCCAAATTTTGTCGTATACTCCTGACAGACTGGCAGCAAGGTTTCTATCATTTTTCCTAATGGGGATTCCAACGCACATAATGGCAATCAAGGATGCAAATGGTATCACTTTTATCCTATTTTCAATAAAACTCAGAACAAAACAAACACTCAGTATGATTAACACTTGTACCATTTGATTAATCTCAAATGATCTGAACCACTTAGTAATCAACCATCCTACAACAAATCCCATAATGATGCCGAAAACAATCGAGAGTGGGATATCGACAAATCGCATCAGCGATACTCCTCCACCCTTTGCAACCGATGTGAATGTGGTAAACATAACGATAACAAAAACATCATCCACGCTTGCTCCTGCCAATATCATCTGTGGTATCCCCTTGTCAACACCGTAACCGGAATCAATCAGCTTAATCATCCTTGGAACAATTACTGCCGGGGATACTGCCCCTATAACGGCTCCCATTATGACAGCATCTAGATAAGATATCCCAAAAACCTTCGGTGCGACCAATATCATACCAAGTATTTCAAAACAGGCGGGTAAAAAACACATGAGGATCGCAGATCTTCCTACTTTCTTTAAGTCTGACAGTTCCAGTTTCAGCCCCGCCCGAATCAGAATGACGATCAGCGCCATTCTCCTGATCTCAGATGACACACTTAGTATCGACGTATCAATCAGATTTAGAACATTCGGTCCAATAACAATTCCAGCAATAATCATACCAAAAAGACTTGGAAATTGCAATTTTTTACAAAAACCTCCAAACAATAGTCCTGATAGAATTATTACAGAAAAACTCATCAGCATATAACATACCTCCTCATATGATGCAAAAAAGCTGATAATTTTCTGCATCAAAAAAAATGCAGAAGTCATCAGCTTAATAAGCGGTTTAAGTAAATCAACTACTTGGGGAGACCTCATTCCCTTTTTTAGTTTTCTTTAAGAAAACACTATCTCCGATTTCCTTTACATTTTGGGGAATCCTGTTAACTATATTATATAAATTTTGCGGAAAAATGCAATAGAAACTTACCACTTCCCGCTCGCCACTACCTTTACGTTCTTTCCGGCTCCGCTCTCCTGGATTTTCTTTTTATATTCCTCATATTTTTCTTTGGGCACCACCACTTTGATCTTTTGTTCATTGCCATAAAAGATATCCTCTCCCCACTTTTCTATCTTGTGGGATTTAATCACCATCTTCTTTAGCTTGCGATTCTTTAAAAAGGCTGCATTTCCGATTTCCCTTACATTTTTGGGGATCGTGACCGTTTTTAATCCGCAATAACTAAATGCATACTTCTGAATGGATTCCATCGTATCCGGAAGAGCGATATCGCTCAGTTTTTCATTTCCACTAAAAGCAGCACTCTTAAGAATCTTTGTTTTTCTTCCCAGCTTTACTTTCCGGAAATTGCCATCTTCAAAGGCATACTCTTCAATCACGGTCACCCCATCCGGGATCACGACCTCTTCAATCCCGGATCCCGAAAAAGCATAACTGTCTATTTTCTTTAGGTTTTTGGGCAGCGTTATTTTCTTTAACTTTCTCGTATCATCAAAAGCGTTGTAACCGATCTCCTCGATAGTATCCGTCAGCACAACCGACTCCACTTCATCAAAACCCCAAAAACACGCACCATAAAGATTCTTTATCGAGCCCTTGACCACGATCTTTTTGACTTTGGATGCGTACTGATCCCAGCCTGTGGTTATATACTCTTCCATCCATCCTTTTCCCTCTATCGTGAGCACCTTTGTCTTGGTGTCATAGCTCCATTTTTGGATATTTCCCTTTTTTTCTCCCAACGTCCCACTCTTTACCCTGGCGCTTACAGGCTCGGTATGTGCCAGAAGCACAAGCACTGCCAGAACCATCACCGCCAAAATCCCACGAATTCTACTGTTCATAATATTCACCTTCCCCCGCCTGCACCAGGATATCATCCGTCATATAATCCGTCCGGTAGATTCCCGCAGTCTCTCCCACGATGTACAGTGGCTCCCAGCAATATCCGGCCTTCTTGGGAACGGACTGCTCCAACAAAGGAGTTTCGGACTGATTGCGGTATAATCGCACGAAAACTCCGGAGTCCGCCAGATCATTTTGATTCTCCTTTGTCCTGTCCTCATCGTAGATATCCTTCCTCACAAGAAATACATATACATTATCCTCGTCCATGCCATTGACTGTGACCGATACTTTTTTCTTCCCATTTTCCATCGTCTCACGATATTCTACGGAATGATTCTCACTTATTATACCAGTCAGATTTTCATTTGTATAGTCATTTTGCGCACTGTCACACAGATAAAGGGTCCCGTTTTTCACATTGCCGGCATTCTGTTTGCCATTTTTCTTGAGTCCCCCACACTCGTTCAGATATTGATAAAATCTTCTCAACACATATGCCTTTTCGAAATAACTCTTTTCGATCATTCTGTCTCCGTTGAAGGTTTTTTTGTAATACTGGGACAATCGGCATTTATACTCCGGGGCAAAATAGAGATTCCCAACAAAATTATCATCATATTTATCCAATTTAAATTCCAATTTTTCATCCAGCTTCACGTGACTCAGGAGTTTCTTTGCTGCCGCTTTGGCATCTTTATACCGATACGCCCTAAAATTCACATTGTCTGCATCTCCCTTGACTACTATTCCCTTACTGTTTATTTTATGTTTGGCGCGCTTCCACGAAATCTTGTCCGTGCTGTCGGGATCACAGTAGTAGGAACTGTGCGAATACGTATCGGTGAGGCAGTGAAGGGCCATCCCCACAAGTACGAGGCTTCTCTCCCGGTATTTTCTCTTCGGTTCACACTCAGGATGAATCTTTCTCCATGGAAGACTTCCCACCTTCTCATCACTGATGGCGAGATTGATTCCCTCTCGCGCTGTCTTCTGGTCCTCCTTCAGCCCGCTCTCCTTCAGGGCTTTATTCTGAACTTTTTTCATCTCCCCGTCATACTGCGCTGTCGCTAACCGGTACAGATAGCGCACGCTCTCGACGTAGTCGCAGTACTTATCATGCACATAGGTCTTCTTTTTGGACTTTTTATCCGATTGTGTCTCCGTAGTTTCCTTTTGCAGATCATAGAAGCCGTGAAACCATGGATGCAGGGACATCCCCTTACATTTTTTATTCTCTTTTTCGTCCGGACACGCTGACGCCTTTTTCAGGATTTCATAATAAGCTTCTTTAACATCCTTCAGGTTTTCGATGTTTTTATTTTTACTCACAAACCCTTCATGCTTCTTGACACCCCATTTTCCGCAAATCGTCCCGATTGTTTCATCGGTCTCGATCTCTTCGTCATTCTCTCCGGTGAATTCTTCGTTTTTCTCATAGGCCTGTTCGAACTCATCCATCTTCGCCAGGGCGTAGTCACAGTCGATGAGACCGCTCCCATACCGTCCCGGATCGCCGCAGTCTTTTGCGGTCTCACGGATCAGTTGACGGATATAGTCCGCTGTCTGGTCCGATTTTTCCTGCCAGAGCAGGGAGGCCAGTCCTGTGACGTGAGCTGCTGCCATACTGGTACCGGAAAAGATTTCGCGGCTGTCAAACGCTCCTCTTGATATGATACAGTCACCCGGAGCCACGACCTCTACTCCATTGTTGTCGGACACTTCGTCGGAGACCTCTCCCATACTATCGACTGCTCCGACCGACATCACTTCCCGATACGCAGCCGGATACACCTTTTGGGAATCATTGGATGCCGAGGCAATCAAGAGGATTCCTTTCTTATATGCTCTCTTTACCGCATCGTGAAGTGCCTTGGAAGATTTGTCTATGCCAAAACTCATATGAATGATGTTCGCATCGCTCTCAATTGCCCAGTCAATGGCGCGGACAACCCTCTCAACGGTCGCCTCGTTGTTCTCATCCAGCACTCTTGCAGAGATCAGATCCATATTGGGATTGATTCCCTCTATCCACGGATATCCGCTGTCACACAAATCTGCCAGCGAGACGGTATCCTCCTCCTCTTGGTTCACTTTTTCCTCTTCCCAAAAGCTGTCCGTCTGCTGATCCTCCGCCTGTGTGAACAGAGTGCTAAGATCCGTGCACTCCGGCTCCTTCTCTTTGTCGCTGTCATTGACAAAGACCGGTCTCTCATACGGATTGGATGCCATGATTTCAGCAATTGCTGTACCGTGTCCACTCACATCTTCATAAAAGATTGTTACCTCATCATCCTCTTCCTCATCTTCACCGTCATCCAACAAAAAATCTTTCCGCTCTGTCACGTCTACCTCGTCACTATAATTCACTCCCGAGTCTAACAGCGCCACACGGATTCTTCCCTTTGGATTATCCCTGACTTTCTGTACTGACTGCGCCCCGGCATGAATCATGTCCATATTCCAGTCTATGTTTTCGATATCATGATAGACTGGGATTTCATCATCATCGGAGTCTTCCTGCACCGGCTGTGCCGTTGGCTCTATGGTCGGCTCTGCCGTTGGCTCTTTGGTTGGCTCTGCCGTTGGTTGCTCGGTGACTGCCGGTGTCACGGTCGGTGCGCCTGTCGGTACCGGATCCTGACTGTCCTCTTCTTCCACACCGGACACACAGGATTCCTGTGGGCAGGCAATCTCATCGGTATAAAAGTTTACTAAAAATCCAAAGGACACCTGGCTTTCTGCCCGGATCACGGCATTATAGTCATCATTTTCAATTGTATAGTGCCCCTGTGCCGTCTTATATGCCCTCGCTTTCCAAATATTCTCAATCTCTCCGTTCAGTGTAAATGTCAATTTCCAGTCCTCGATATCTCGGTCTGTCAGATTGATGATTTGGGCTTCGATGTTCGCATATCCATCCCATGTCTCTGCAATGCGGTAAAAGACCGAGTAGTACTCTGTCTGCTTTACCGTCTCCTTTTTTTGACTCAGACCCACGGATACCAGATCTTGCAGACCGGCATCACTCATCTGATATCCCAGACACACCTCTTCTCCCGGCTGGATTGCCCGGTTAAAATCCTTACAGTACAATTTGTAAGAACTCTTTTCTGCATTTTTTATATCCGCATTCCATATATTTTCAATTCTGCCTTTTTCATATTGGGCAGATAAAATCCAGTTTCGAATTTGTTTCTCTCCGGTATTTTTAATCAACACCTCTGCTACGGAGCCGCCATCCCATGAACTCTGCTCCCTCACACAAATGATATAGTCTTCTCCCTCATACACTCTGCTGTCTTCTCCCTCATACACTCTGCTGCCTTCTTCCGCAGCCTCAATCTCCTTCGTCTCAGAACTCACCGTCTGAAAAGCCCTGACCTGTGGCACACCCTGAAACATTCCCATGCTCATCGCCAACAATAGAATCCATGCCAATAATCTTTTCTTATTTTTCATTTCCCTTTATCCTCCTCAGAAATCACATAAACCATTTCCATGCCACATAAGATGTAGTGGCCAAGCACGAACTCTTGACCACTACCAGTCCGGCTTATCTCTTTACCGGTCGCTTTGGCTGATGTAAAAAGCCAATGCAAGGCGGCCATTTGGTGCCCGCTTTGACTGCCTCATGTCTGGCAAATTTGCCTGCCAGATTCAACATATGTCTGCCTGTCTTATCGGTCTTCATCCTCTAACACCTCCTGTCTGATTAACTTAGATAATAATATAAAAACAGCACATATGATGATCGAAATCATAATATACTGCTGCCATCTCATATGTAACAGATATCCCATCGCAACTATGCCCAGTTCGGCACAAAGGCGCAATTTCCCCTTGAATCGGAGATGTTTTTTCTCTTCTTTCGACAACATAAGATTGGGATGATTGATGGGTGCAAACACTAAAATACATAGCGATGATAAGAATAAAAGAACCGCAAACAGAATCTCATGCTCCTGCATGAGCACTGGTGAAATCTGCAGCGCTGCAAAGACCGTGAGCGTCGAGCCGATCAGACATCCCGGGACAGACTTTGCGTGAAATCCCCCCGTTGTCTGACGCAAAAAAATGAAGGCGGCAAGAAAAATGAGCCCCTCCGTGACTTTTCCAATTAACAATATAAAGCAAAACAGGACGGAATAGGCCACTACTTTCTCTATGATCAAAGTCAGCCCATAAATCGATTGATCCCTGTATTCCTCTTCCAGGGACTCCGTCCGAATCAGATAATCCACAAAATACTCTACCATTTTTCTCCAACTCCTTTTGCTAAACATATAACATATTTATCAAAAGAAATTCAATGGCAATTGCAAAAACGGTAGGAAAGTTGCAAAAATTGACGGTTTATCAGAATTTTAACTCCGGAAGAACCGCTGTGTAATAAAAATATCCCTCCTCATATCGCATCATTCCCATTCCGTCATACTTGTCCAGCACCATCCGGACATTCCTGAGTCCGATCCCATGTCTGTTTTTATCCGGTTTATGGCTGGCAATCTGACCACTCTCGATTTTGACAGGTTTCTCAACCGGATTTCGAATGGAAATAACAAATTCTTTTTTCTCCCTGACAAGTTTAATATAAATCTGCTTTTCTCCCTCGATTTCCTCACAGGCCTCGATCGCATTATCAATGAGATTTGCCAGCAGACTGACGGTATCCTGTTCCTCAAGCCACAGGTCCGACAGATTATTGGCATAAAAAATCATGGAGATTCCTTTTGCCTTCGCCAGACGATATTTTTGATTCAGAACGATATTTATAATTGGATTCTGAACATCCACATTTCCAAACGGATTCGGAAGCGTATCCACTAATTTTTCGGCATATTCTTCTGCTTCCTTATACTGGTGCTGGCACAGGAGCCCCTGAATACAGTTGATCTGATTTTTGTAATCATGCAGCACTCTCTTCTGTTCTTCATAGTCCGCACCAATTTCCTGATACAACTGAATCCTTTCCTCGTTGCGCTCTTGTAATACCTGTATCTGTCCCCACTTCTCATTTCTCTCTGAGATAAATTTTAACCACTCAAACATTACCAGATTGATAATCATAACGCCAAAAGAGACTATCAGATATCCCACTCTGTTTTGATTCCCCAAAAAGGAAAACATCATGACCAGCAATAGAACCAGTGAAAACAGCGGATGACAGATCATCAGAATCCAGGCGGGGTTGTCCAGCTTGAGTTTTTTTCTTTTCCACACATGGTCAAATACCAGCACTAGAACAAACAAGATGGTTTTGCACAATAAGACAACAAGAACTTCCGCAACATCACTGTTTAAATAATCTCTCTTGAAAATCATATCTAACAGAATGATACAAAAATAATCTAACCCGCACAGAATTGCATAAAAAGTCCCACAAAAAAATAATTTCATGTGCCATTTGCCCACATAAAACACAATCGAGAACAAAAAAATGCAGAGCAGCGCCCCGATAATCCGAACGATGTACTGCCACTTCGAAATCGTAAAGACGGCCATCAGGGCAAAGGAACCGGCCAGAAGAATGACCGAGAGCGCACGAATCCACCGGGATGAAAAACGGGGTTTCAAAAATGTCCCAAGAAAAATATTGCAGCAAATCGCCTCGTATAAAACAATACTGATGCTCTGTAAAAACAGTTCTGCCATACCGTCATCTCCTTAAATGTTCATAATTCCTTAAAAAGCAAGAGCTTTTTTCTTACCTGTGCATATCTTGGTCTGGATATGGGAATTTGAGTTCCATCCGAAAGATAGAATTGATAATTACTGGTTTTCTCCACATATTCTAAATTCACAAGAAAACTCTGATGGCATCTCACAAAATGATAGGGGGACAGTTCCTTCTCCAAATCGTCCACCTGACCGTACAGATATAGAACATCCTCTTCTCTCACAAATCTCAGTCTGTGCGACTTGCTCTCAACATACATCAGATCCTTTAGACGAATCGTTCTGTTGCCTCCCACAAAAGAGAATTCCATCCGGATATCATCAAACCATCTCTTTTTCAAAATGATCTCCAGGCATTCCGGCAGCTCTTTCTCAAAATCCTGTTTCATGATGTACCGCTCTGCTTTAACCTTATAGCCCTCAAAGACAAAATCTGCCAGAACCGTGATAAACACAATGTCCATATCCTTATTTTTCTTCCGGATTTCATAGGCAGCATCCATTCCATTCATTTTTTTCATCTCTATGTCAAGAAAGATCACATCGAACGACTCTATGTTTTTGTCACTGCAAAAGTCAGTTCCGTCCTCAAACAGTTCAATTTCATAAACGATGTCCGGTTTTTGATCCAGATATCGGCAAATGATCCGTTGAATATGCTCTCGGTAATATCTTTCATCATCACAAACTGCAATTTTTAACGCCAAACACATCAGATCCTCTCATTCAATTCTAACCATTATTTTATCACAGAAACATCTTCGATGGTACGGATATTTGTTTTTTTATTCTTTTATATCATCAAACGTTGCTAAAATAGTGCCAAACGCACACAAATATGTTCAAAGATTCCATTAAATAACCATTTCCCGTTCTTTTATTTCTTTATTCCCCTCTGTTCATTCAAAAAAACAATACGGTTGATAACATATTTACTTTTTATTCTCTTTTTGTGATACGCTACAGACAAATGATCGTTCTGTCTTGTATTTCCCATGGAGGTACATACTGTGAGAGAAAAAATAAAATGTTATCTGCAAAACCAACATAAGTTCAGTTCTTCGGATGCAGACAAAATCTTATATGGCTTGGAGGGACTGCTATCCGAATGCAGTAAACTGTTATTTTTACTGATGATTTCTCTTCCCTTTGGGTATTTTGATGAAGTCATCGTTTTAACGTTTGTATTGCTCTCAATTCGAAGTTATTGCGGCGGACTGCACTTCTCCCATTATTTTAGTTGTTTTGTTTTTACCTGTACTTTTTATGCGGTCATCATCCGGCTTTCACTCCTTCCCCTATCACAAGTCGGTATGGCGTTGGGACTGCTCTTTTCTCTCGCGGTATTTTCACTGATCGGTCCCATTACCTCTCCCATGCGTCCACGCTTGCAGGACGCACAGGTAAAAAAATATTCACAGCGGGTAATCATTCTCTTAACCATCTATTCCGCCCTTATCATTTCGTTGGAGACACTGCCCTATAGAACTATCATCTACTGGGTTATTGTGTTGCAAATATTCCAATTACTTTGTGCAAAAATCGCACGGAAAGGAGAACACTATGAAAAAGTTTTTTAATCAGAATGTCTATAAGCTGTGCACCCTTTGTATGGCATTGACAATCATTATGACATCCAAGCATGCAAGCTACATTTTCTTTGGTGAACCAAAGTTTCCAACCGAGTCATAATTTCCTTTGCCATAGCGCAAAACAAAAAAACACTTCATTTATGTCACCCCTATAAATGAAGTGTTTTTTCCATCATCACCGAAATGCTTATGTAGTTTTCTTCGTAGATCGGGCTGTTTTCAACCAGCAGATCCATCTTATATTTTTGAATCAGTTTCTTGACATTGTACAATCCGATGCCCCGGTTTTCTCCTTCCTTTGTGCTATAACCTTTTTCAAACATCCGCTGTATCTCATCGTTTTTCATATAGACGTGCGGATTTGCCACCCGGATTACAATTTTTTCTTCCTCTTTTATCTCGAACAGCAGAAATTCTCTCTTTTGGTTCTCTTTCATATCCTGTATGGCATTGTCAAA